>CAIUZK010000100.1 GCA_903903635.1 uncultured Bacteroidota bacterium | reverse complement strand
TGGATGAATATCACTTTAGATATAACAGAAGACAAAAAATGGGGGTAATCTTTGATACCCTTATAAAAAGACTGGTCAAAAATGATCCAATACGCTTGTTATCAAAGGATTGATATTGCGACCTAAGTGCCTATACCTATAAGTTTAATTAGCTCATGGCCTGATTTCAAGGTTGACTTTGAAGCAGAAGATAGTCGAACTCTGATTCATAAATTATCTTATGCCACTACTATCCCTGATATTGTAGTACTCGACCTGTGTAAAAATGAAATGATAAACTATGCAACCATCAGGCATATCAAACAGGAGTGGCCTGATCTTAAAATACTTGTTATCCCTGAATTTAATTCTGAATTCGGAGTTATTAAAATGATTAATCTGGGTGTAAACGGGTTCATAGCAAAGGGAAGCAAACAGTATGATATAAAAAACGCATTGCATTCTGTATTCGACAAGGATTATTATTATTCGGCTTCTATTCCGGAGGTCGTTTTCAGGAAGGCAAAATCGAGTGTGCTTTTAAAAATTACACCCAGGGAAATGGAATTTCTATCCTTGTGCTGCACTGATCAGGGTTATAAAACTATAGCCGACAAAATGAAGATCAGTGTTCGTACTATTGAAAGTTACCGCAATTCGTTGTACGATAAATTGCGGGTAAAAAGCAGAATGGGGTTAATGATATTTGCGTTAAAATCAGGGATTATTCCTCCGGCCAGGTTGTAATCAAATCAGGCAGGTCAGCAATCACTCACTGAAAATACGCTTTACCACACGCAAATTGTGTGTTCGTTTTTTAAGGGAAACGCTTATTATTCCGCCCTGGTCAATCTTATCTACAACCACTCTGCCCGATGCATCAGTAGCATGCATGATGGTTTGGTTGTCAAGCAAAATGCCAACGTGTACTATTTTACCTTCCTTGTTATCAAAGAAAGCAAGGTCGCCCCCTCTGGCATTTTGCAAGAAATCGACCAGGATACCCACATTGGCCTGTTGGGCAGCATCCCGGGGCAAAACATGATTACAAAATTTAAAAGCCATCTGTGTCAACCCGGAACAATCGATACCGGCTACCGATCGTCCACCCCAATTGTAGGGAGCATTCAGATAATGAAAAGCAGCCTTTTGCAAGGATTCGAAATTTAACCGCGCATCCTTAACCTTCATTTTTTTTCCTTTAAAAATACCACTTTCATTTTGTGGCTTTATTTTTCCTCCTTTCAACCAGAGTTCGCTGCCACCAGGAAGCCACATGTCAATTTTGTTGAATATTAATTTGTCGCTATGGCTGGCGGCGAAATACTTTACTTCCTTCCGGTATTCTTTATGGATTATAGTAGTCAGTTGCGATAATTTGCACCAGCCCTTGTATTCATCCCATTCACATTTTATATAAGCCCAATCCCTGTTATTTACTTCAATTATTTCCGCTTTTTCGCCAAAAAGCAACTGGCTTGTTTGCTCTGCACGGTGTTCAGGCTCACTTCTCAGGGGCATAAGGGAAACATTGCAAAAAGCATAGGCGAGTGGTAAAACCATAGTTCACTTCGGTTAGGAACTATAAAGGTAATACCTGCTATTATTTTACCATGAACAAGTTTTAAACATTACGTATTTATTTGTATGGAGACCCATATTTCTATACCGAAATGTTTCCTTAACTTAGCACGCTAAATCTAAACTCAACAATATTATTTTAATATTAGGTATACGAGGATAGTGGAAATGAATATTAATCTTATAAAAGCTAAAAAGAATTATGGAATCATCGATCATAGTTGCTGTCGTCGCCGCGATAGTGGCTTTAGTTATAGGTATTTTTCTTGGCAAAATGATCTTTGCCAAAAACACGAAAAAAGACCTTGAAGAGGCGGAAGAAATAACAAAAAGAGCAGATGCTCAGGCCAAAAAATCAGTAGCAGATGCCACTACACTGGCAGAAACAATTAAAGAAAAGAAGTTACTCGAGGCAAAAGAACATTGGTCACAACTAAAAAGCCAGCACGAAAAGGAAGTTACCCAGAGAAGTCAGAAATTAGTTGAAGGTGAAAACAGGCTGAAACAACAGGAGCAAAGTTTAAAAGACAAGACAGCGGCAGTACAGAAACAGGTTCATGAAAATGAATTGCTGAAAGAAACGCTTGATCGTCAGCTTGAAGTATCCAACATTAAACGCGCAGAACTGGACCGCCAGCATGAGGAGCATCTGAAACGCCTGGAAAAGGTGGCCGGACTGAGCGCTGAGCAGGCCAAGACGGAACTGATGGAAGTGGTGAAGGAAGAAGCACGCACCCGTGCCATGGCCCATGTTAAGGACATCATGGAGGAGGCAAAGATGAATGCAACCAAGGAAGCCAAGAAAATCATTATCCAGACCATACAGCGCACTGCCGCTGAACAAACCATTGAGAACGCCATTACCGTGTTCAACCTGGAAAGTGACGAGATCAAGGGCCAGATCATTGGTCGTGAGGGTCGTAACATACGCGCTCTTGAAGCTGCAACCGGTGTAGACCTGATTATTGACGATACCCCTGAAGCAATCGTATTGAGCTGTTTCGATCCGCTACGTCGTGAAATTGCACGTCTTTCATTGCAAAGGCTGGTACAGGACGGACGTATACATCCTGCCCGTATTGAAGAAGTGGTTGAGAAAACCAAGAAACAACTGGAAGACCAGATCATGGAAATAGGGGAGCGTACAATTATTGAATTGGGCGTTCATGGATTGCATAAAGATCTGGTTAGGTTGGTGGGTAAAATGCGTTTCCGTTCATCTTACGGACAGAACCTGCTGATGCACTCCAAAGAAACCGCCAACCTTTGCGGCATAATGGCATCGGAACTTGGACTGGGCCAGAAGGTGGTAAAACTGGCAAAACGTGCCGGATTGCTGCATGATATTGGTAAAGTGCCTGATGAAGAAACAGAACTGAGCCATGCATTGCTTGGCGCCAAGGTTGCTGAAAGATGTGGTGAGCATGCATCGATTGTAAATGCAATTGGCGCCCACCATGATGAAATGGAAATGCTGTATATCATTTCTCCGATTGTTCAGGCATGTGACGCAATAAGCGGCGCACGCCCCGGAGCAAGGCGCGAAATGATGCAGAGCTATCTGCAGCGCATCAAGGATCTTGAAAACCTGGCTATGGCCTATACAGGTGTGGAAAAAGCGTACGCTATCCAGGCCGGACGCGAACTGCGTGTTATGGTTGAGGCCGACAAGATCAGCGATGCAGACAGCGATCGCCTGTCATTCGAAATTGCCGATAAGATCCAGAAAGAAATGCAATATCCCGGCCAGATCAAGGTTACGGTTATCCGTGAACTGAGGGCTGTGAATATAGCAAGGTAAACCCCCGCCCCCTCCCGATGGAAAATCGGGACCCTGTTCCGGGGAGGCAGGAATTAAGCTTAGAAAATAAATTCAACTTTATAACTGCAATGGAGCAATCTGTTGCAGTTTTTTTTTGAGTTTGACCGTTTTGCAATTTTCGCCTATCAAACTCAATACCGGGTGCAGGTACTGGAGATTCAATTTTGTTCCAGGCTTATTGCAGCTATATGGCTCCAGTGGCGTTAGCACCATTCATCTAAGGATTGCTATCGAACATAACACAATCCACGCAACACAGGCTCCCAACTCCTTCCCTTTTTTCAAGGGAAGGTGCCGAAGGCGGAAGGGTCAAGGAGCGGGATGCCGGATGAGGAGCGACTGTCTTGTCCTGAAATAGGTTTACGAACTTTGTAAATCATGATTAGAAAAGAACCAACGGTCAAAAAGCAGCAAATTATCTCAGATTATTTAACCGGGGAATAAACTTTTGAAGGCTTATCGCAGAAATATGGTGTGAATGCCAGGACAATTCAGACCTGGGTCCAAGCTTTTAGATTGAAACAGTTGCCAACGGTTGCATCATCTGTTAATCATGGTCAGGATGACCTGAAAATGCTCAATAAAGCTAACGTGTCCTTATGAAAAAGAACATTGTTTGAATCGCTTTGCGTTACTTCGTAAACGAAAATGTTTGGTTGTCCATATCCCATATGCTCAAAAGAGAGATTCTCTGAAGAATTCCTAAAAGAGTTACGTGAGAAAAATAAACACAGAACTATTGAAAATAAATGTTTAAAATTCGGAGCCAAATAAAGGAGATTTTAATTCAAATGTCAAGGTAGTAAAAATAGAGGACTACTCCTTTTGATGTCCCTATTTTCGTGATTTGCGCCTGAGTCCTCACTTGCACCAAAAACTAAGCATCGAGCCTACACGACTTAATGGCACTTACTAATAGGCTGTTTTCTAAAATACAAATACTCAATAAAGTTGATTACAGCGACAAGCAGACAAATCAGCATTCCTATGTTTAGCATAAGTTGCGAACGGAGACTAATCAATGCCGGTATGGAAATAAATATTGCATAGATATAATAACTAAATCGGATCAACCTCATCCTTTTTTCAAATAGATTTTTTAATGCAGAAACCAAAATAATTAAAGGCAAGACACAAAAAAAATAAGCAAGAAAGTATAGCCCATCATTAAGACTTGATCCCCAGAATACAATATCACTACGTAATGAGTACAAGTAAAATGAATATAGAACGAGACATTCAAATATTGCATAAATAAAAAACGAAATGCGTCGCCGACGAATCCCCGCTCTTCCACATGACTCGCCCGAATCAGGATGCAGAAGCCGACTTAATTCGTTCTGTTTCATTTCATACCATGGTTTTAAATCCCTCTAAAGGTACGCCAAGCTAATCTAAACTACCTAATCAGCAAAAATCCCGGCTGGGGCTAAAAATAGTTATAAAGCTGAAAACCAGATCCCAACGCACTCCCCGGAACAAAGTACCGATTTTCCTGTTGTTCCAGGTCTTCTCCAGTTCCCCCATCCCCCAATTGCACCATATCGCATCCATATACATTCCGCGAAATGCCTTAATCCGTTAAATCCGCAATTCAGACAAAATAATCAAAAAATAAATATGCCTAAAAATTTGGAAAATCCAATTATTAATTTTACCTTTGAGCCATTATTAACCATAATAGCCCCATATCAAACTATGAAACAACCAAAATTCCAAAATATTTGCCAAAAATTAATTTTTGAATTGCCAAAACAACCCAAAACTAATTACCGTAATGACTGCAATTTGGCAAAAAAATTATAAGTTACTGAAAACGAATCAGTTGCAATTTTAAAAACTTCCGATTTCCGGAAGCTTCCGGAAGCAAACCCGCAGTTTTTCACCCCAAACCAGAAGCAAAACCAGAAGTCACCAGAAGCAAAACCCGCAATTTTATGAACCAAACCAGAAGTCGTTCTATTGCGGGAAATGAATAAGTTATAATGTAAAGTCGCGGCTGAGCAGTATCTTAAGAATTGGCTTATGAACACTGAATCCAACGAGTCCCCACGAAAAGCAATGAATTGCCAGTAAACGGAACGAGTGTAGATTAAAGGCTATAAAGCTGAGAACTTATCCTCCTGTGAAGCCCCGGAACAAGGTCCCGATTTTTCATCGGGAGGGGTTTGGGGTGAGTTTTTTATCATTTCTTCTCCAACTTATCCACCCGCTGAACCAGGCTATCCAGGTTCTTGAAATGGACATAAGCCTTGCGGTACTTGCTTGCTTCCCATGCCGGTGAACCACTGTAAACTTCACCCGGTTTCCTGATGTCCTTGGATATGCCTGACTGCGCAGTAATGATGGTGTTGTCGGCTATTTTGAGATGGCCTACAATGCCCACCTGTCCGCTGAACATACAGTTCTTGCCGATTTTGGTTGAACCTGCTACCACATTGCAGGCTGCCAGGTAACTGTTTTCGCCAATCTCTACATTATGGGCTATATGCACCAGGTTGTCGAATTTCACTCCCTTGCGCAGAATGGTAGAACCTAAAGTAGCCCTGTCGATAGCGCAATTGGCTCCTATCTCCACATCATCTTCAATGATCACATTGCCGATCTGAGGGATCTTCTTATTTCCTTCTTCATTCTCAGGCGCAAACCTGAATCCATCGCTGCCTATCACAGTACCCGAGTGAATGATACAGTTCTTACCTATCACACAATCTGAGTATATCTTAACGCCGGCAAAAAGAGTAGTGTTATCACCTATCACAACATTCTCGCCTACAAAGCATTGAGGGTATATCTTTACATTATTGCCAATTACAGCATTATCGCTGATCACACCAAATTCACCGGCATATATATTGGCGCCAACCTTTGCACTATCCGAGATATAAGACTGTTTGGAAATGCCGGATTTGTTCAACTTCACCTGGTTGTACATTTCCAGCAGTTTGGCAAATGCATTTCCCGGATTGTCGACCCTGATAAGTGTGGTGGAAACCGGCCCGGTCAGGACATAATCCTTACTGATAATAACCAGTGAAGCCTTGGTAGTGTACAGGTATTGGGTATAAAGCGGATTGGCCAGGAATGAGATAGAACCAGGTACACCCTCTTCTATTTTTGCCAGTTTAGTTATTTTGGCATCTGCATCTCCTTCTATTACTCCGTTGAGTATTCCTGCAATCTGTTTGGCTGAAAATTCCATCTTGTATTATTGGCTGATTATTGGATTAATGTATTCGTTTTAAAAATAGGAAAAATGCAGGATACTTTTTATTAGAGGGGCGTATTATTTCTCTGTTCAGATATTTACCGATAACAGCGGATTCACCTAAATGGCACCATACTCCTTAAGTAGTTTGTGCAGAATTTCTATCCTGACCTTCATCCAATCCTTGCTGGTATCTGATTTAGGCATTTCGAAATTCTGGGCAAAGAAATAGGGGTAGTACCGAACATCGCTTTTATTCATTGAGCCCTCTGGTTCTTTAACATTCATTATTTTTTCGGCAAAACCTACCACCCAATAAATAGTCTTATCCCCATCATATCCGGTGCCTGTTTTATAGTAAAGGTTGTATTCCGGCGTTTGCTCTCTGAGCATCAGTGTTTTTACTATGCGCTGCGATCTTTCGGAGAAGGGCAACTCAGTAAAGTAGAGTTTTTTCATAAATCCTGTTTGTTCATCAGGAGTTATTTTGAGGGTGTTGTTGATCCAGAAATTATCAATGCCGCCACCCATCTGCATATTGCCATATTTTACGGTATCCAGATAGTGCTGCATTCTGGCAGGGCCTATGCGGCGGGCCAGTTCCTGGTAATAAGGCAGGCAGCTAACCTTCATTGCCTCGCGCATATCCATGTCTTTGTTCCATTCTTCGCGGCGGGTTACACCATCCCATTTTATTACCAACTGGTCATCGGGCGCTACTGCTGTTTCCAGCGCTACCAGCGAATTAAAAACCTTGAAAGTAGATGCAGGCAAAAACCTTTCGGTACAACGTTTCTGGTTGAAATAGTGGATGCTTTCATGGTTATTATCGCGAAGAATAAAGCCTGCATTTTTTATGCCATATTCCTCATAAAACTTACCCCATTCTTCATGCTCTTTGATCCGGGTTTTGGCACATGAGGCAAGCAGAACAATACACAGGCAAACTGTAGAAAATCGTAAAAACATGGAAAAACAATATTTGAGGTGCAAAGGTAGTGCTAATGTGATAAATAGCCGATGGGAAAAAACAATGCAGGATTATTCAATTTCCAATTGTGTGATGAAATAATAAAAAATGAAAAGTAGGTTAATCGGCAGTTGCTGATATTGAGTTATGTATAAATACACGTACCATCAGAAAAAATGGTTGCCGCTTAGTTCTTTATAGAAAGCCCATTAACCGGATGTGGATGTGCTGAACGCTCTGCCACCCAGCCCAAAACCAGTTCCAACTGCTCTTCGCGGGTTAGGTTGCTGTTGTCGAGCAAAATGGCATCGTCTGCTCTTCTCAGCGGACTCTCCTCGCGGGTGGTATCAATATAGTCGCGCAGTTCAAGGTTATGCCGCACGTCTTCAATATTAATGTGTGGGTTGGTGGCATACATCTCTTTGAAACGCCGCATAACCCGCACCTCAGGATCTGCGGTCATAAATATTTTCAACTCAGCCTCCGGGAAAACGGTAGTGCCAATATCGCGGCCATCCATAACAATTCCCTTCCTGCGGCCCATGCGTTTTTGCTGTGCTACCGCAAAAGCCCTTACTTCCTTAATAGCCGATACCTCGCTCACCTTATCCGAAACCAGCATGTCGCGGATGAAAGGCTCCACATCTTCATCGTTGAGATGAATAGAGGATCGCTGTTCCTTTTCATTAAATTCAAATGATAAATGTATGCTGGCAATGGCATCAATTGTTGCTGCCGGATCGCTGTAATTAACCGAATTGCGCAGGAAATACAAAGTTATGGCCCGGTACATGGCGCCGCTATCAATGTAATGATAACCCAGCCGCCTGCCCAGTTCTTTGGCAAGTGTGCTCTTCCCGCATGAAGAATATCCATCAATGGCAATTATGATCTTTTGCATGGGCATGGAACAAAGTTAGGGTTTATGTTGAATAGTTGAATGGTTGATTAGTTGATAGGTTGATTAGTTGATTAGTTGATAGGTTGGCGGGCGTATTTGAAATATTATTTCAATGTTCGGTTAGGGCTACTGCTTGGTGGAAAATGTAGATATGTGAGGCCGATGGCACTATGGCGCTAACCAACCTGCGCAGTATTTATACCATATAGCATGGAAAGCTGATGCACGTTAGGTTAATTTATCAATTTAAAGCTATTTTTGTGCCCATGAACCTCGATTTCAATAAGAATGATGATGCAATGCGGCTTTCAGTAAGCCAGTTGAAACAGCGCCATGCGGTAGTTAGTCTTGGTGGTGGTAAAAAAAGTATTGAAAAATCCCGTGAAAAGGGAAAATTGACTCCAAGGGAGCGGATCAGTTACCTTGTAGATAAGGGCAGCGTATTTACCGAAATAGGCGCCTTCGCCGGTTATGACATGTATAAAGAACATGGTGGCTGTCCGGCAGGGGGTACTGTGGCTGGTTTGGGCTATGTGCATGGCCGTCAGTGTGTTATCGTGGCTAACGACAATACCGTAAAGGCGGGAGCATGGTTTCCGATCACAGGAAAGAAAAACCTGCGTATGCAGGAGATCGCTATGGAAAATTTTCTGCCAATAATATACCTGGTGGATAGTGCAGGCGTTTATTTGCCGCTTCAGGATGAAATATTTCCGGATAAGGAGCATTTTGGCCGCATCTTCCGCAATAATGCACAGATCAGCGCAATGGGCATACCTCAGATTGCTGCAGTTATGGGCAGTTGTGTGGCCGGTGGCGCCTACCTGCCTATTATGAGCGATGAAACACTTATGGTAGAAGGGAATGGCTCTATTTTCCTCGCCGGGCCATACCTGGTAAAGGCTGCCGTAGGTGAAGATGTAGATATTCAAACTCTTGGCGGTGCAAAAATGCATACCGAGGTTAGCGGCATAGCCGATTATAAATTTGATACAGAGCAGGAATGCCTCGACCAGGTGCGCCGCATTATTGATAAGATAGGAGAACGCCCAAGGCAGGGATATGACCGGGCTAAATCTGAAATGCCTGCAAAAGACATACATGATATTTACGGCATTATTTCACCACTCAACAATAAGCAATATGATGTGGTGGATGTAATTAAATGTTTTGTAGATAAATCAGAGTTCGATCAGTTTAAGGAAGATTATGGTAAAACTATAGTTTGTGGCTATGCACGTGTAGATGGCTGGGCTGTGGGTATCGTGGCCAATCAGCGTAAGATCGTGAAAAGTGGTAAGGGTGAAATGCAGTTGGGTGGTGTTATCTACAACGATAGCGCAGACAAGGCTGCAAGATTTATCATGAATTGCAACCAGAAGAAAATACCGCTGATATTCTTGCAGGATGTTACCGGATTTATGGTAGGCAGCCGCAGCGAGCAATCAGGAATTATTAAAGATGGCGCCAAGCTGGTAAATGCCGTTGCAAATTCCATCGTGCCTAAAATAACTATTGTAATAGGCAATTCATATGGTGCGGGCAATTATGCCATGTGCGGAAAGGCTTATGACCCAAGGTTCATTTATGCATGGCCCAATGCCAAGATTGCGGTGATGGGTGGCGAGCAGGCTGCGAAGACTTTGCTCCAGATACAGGTGGCTGCATTGAAATCGAAAGGGGAAGTGATAGATCCGGAAAAAGAAAAAGAACTGCTGAAGGAAATAGTAGATAGATATGATAGCCAGACCTCAGCATATTATGCTGCAGCACGTTTGTGGGTAGACGAAATTATTGATCCGGCCGAGACCAGGTCAGTAATATCAGAGGGTATTAATGCTGCCAACCATTCGCAGACAGAAAAGGAATTTAAAATGGGAGTGGTACAGGTATAATGCCTGAAAACCCTGTCCCTAAAGGGAGCCATGCGTTTGGCGCATTCTGTTGAACTCAACTGTGGTTAGGAATTTGGCTTAGTTATTTTATTTGACTTGTTAGATTTAGATAGTGAAAGAATTTCTCGATGCTTGAAAATTTGGTAATTATCTTTTAGACGTAAACCAGGGAGAAGCCCCTTCTGGGGTTTGGGGTATCATGATCGAAGTAAGAAATATAAGAAAGAGTTTTGGGGATAAAGTGGTTCTGCAGGATGTGTCTGCGGTCATGAAGCCCGGAAATACAAGCCTGATCATTGGTTCGAGCGGGAGTGGTAAAACCGTGCTTATGAAGATAATCATCGGGCTTATGCCTGTTGATGCCGGTGAGGTTTTGTTTGAGGGTAGGGATATATTGACCATGGAGCCTAAAGAGCTGAAGGACCTGAGAAAGCAGATAGGTATGCTTTTTCAGGGCAGCGCCCTTTTCGATAGTAAAACAGTGGAAGATAATGTTATGTTTCCCCTGGATATGTTTACCATGCTGAACAAGGCTGCCAAACTGAAGAGAATTAATGAGGTGCTGGACCGGGTAAACCTGAAAGACACCAATAAAAAATACCCTGCCGAGTTAAGTGGCGGTATGAAGAAACGGGTTGCGCTTGCCCGGGCCATAGTGCAGAATCCCAAATACTTGTTTTGCGATGAACCTAACTCCGGCCTTGACCCGCAGACATCGCTGGTTATTGATAAACTGGTAAAGGAAATTACACTTGAATTTAATATTACTACAGTGATCAATACACACGATATGAATACTGTAATGGAAAGCGGTGATCATATTGTATATCTGTACAAAGGCAATAAGCAATGGGAAGGATCAAACCGTGATATCATCTTCAGTAAGGATGAACGGCTTAATTCATTCATTTTCGCATCTGATTTCCTGGCCAAGGCTAAGGAGATGAGCATGATTGAGGCCCGGAATGCGGAGAAAAAGTGAGGCCTGGATTCACTCTGTTTTAGCTTCAGTCAAAATTCAGATGTATATAAAGTTTGTCTGATAAATTAGATTTGTTATTTCATTATTAAATATTATTCAGGTGTAATATTTAGGGGTGCGTTATGAATTTTCGTTTTCAATGTTGAAAATCCGTATTCAAACGGTGTTTCCCCCTAAAAATTATCACTTTCCCAGCCATTAAAATTTTATCCACATTCCGCTGCCATTGCACCTTTGTATCCAATGGAATACAAAAATTTTGTACCTTTCCGGCGGTATGAGCGATCATACCATTTTTTATCTGTGGAAGTGCTTGCGTACTAAAAATATAAATTAAAATGTTTGCATATTTAGAGGGTAATCTTGCTTATAAATCGGCATCTCTGCTACACATGGATGTGCATGGAGTGGGGTATGAGATAAACATTACATTGCAGACCTACGCCAAGATGCAGCATCTTGACAAGTGTAAGCTCTATACTCATCTTCAGGTGCGCGAAGATGCCTGGGTTTTGTATGGCTTTGCCGATGAGGAAGAACGTACTACTTTCAGGCAACTGCTGAATATAAACGGGGTAGGGGCAGCTACTGCGCGCATCATTCTTTCATCGCTTACCACCGATGAACTGGAGCGGGCTGTATCGGGCGAAGACAACCGGACTCTTGAAAAAGTAAAGGGAATTGGCGCTAAAACTGCTCAGCGCATTATTCTGGAGCTGAAAGGCAAGCTCACAAAGCAGAAAAATACATCCTCGCCAACGGCTGTAATACACAATACAACGCAGGAAGATGCGTTAATAGCATTGGTAAACCTGGGTATTAGCAGAGGTATGGCCGAAAATGCCATTAAGAAAATAGATAATGCGTCGTCGCTCACTATTGAGGATCTGATAAAACAGGCGTTGCGGGCATTATAAAAAAGCAAAAGAACAAAATTGAAGGGGCGGAATAATTTCGGATATAAATTAATTTGTTTTGTAGCGCTGGTGGCGGCTATAGCAAGTGCCGCTGCCCGCGGTTACAGGCCTTTTTATGCCGCATTTTCGCCTGATCCTGATAGCACAGCCACCAAAGACAGCATTAATAAAGCAGACTCTCTTCATAAGCTAAAATTTCCCATATACGATAAAACGGGTGATCCTTTTACCGATGCCAGTCGGCCAAAAAGTATAGATCTGGCCGACCCGAAGAACGAACAAAAAAGCTTTGAATACGATCCGGACTCTAACCGCTACAATTTTAACGATAGATTGGGGAATGAGTTTTTGCGCAATCCTACCTACATGACCCTTGATGAATATCAGAAATACAGGGGCAAGCAGGATGAAGATGCTTACTGGCAGCGCAGGCTGGACGGACTTTTGTTGTTTAACAAAACACCCGAACTGCCCCAGATGTATAAAGAGGGGCTGTTTGACCGAATATTCGGGAATAATACAATATCTGTAAAGCCACAGGGAAATGTGGACGTGACTTTTGGCGGCAACTGGCAGAACATAAAAAATCCAACCCTAACACAGCGGGCGCAGAAATACGGGATATTTGATTTCAATATGGATATGAATATCAACCTGCTGGCTACCGTGGGTGATAAACTGAAACTGAATATCAGCAACAATACCAAGGCTACTTTTGATTACCAGAATATACAGAAGCTGGATTACAGTGGCAAGGAAGATGAAATGCTTAAGAAGATTGAGGCGGGCAATGTGAGTTTTCCTTTGAAAAGCAACCTTATCAGTGGGGTACAATCATTGTTTGGATTGAAAACGCAATTGCAGTTTGGTAAACTTTGGGTAACGGCAGTTTTATCGCAGCAGAAATCGCAAAGAAAGAGCCTGACCATTCAGGGAGGCGCACAATCGCAGCAGATTCTTATTAAGGCCAATAATTATGAGGAAAATAAAGACTTCCTGCTGGCCCAGTATTTTCATGACCATTATAACTCAGCGCTGGCTAATTTCCCCGCCATCAACTCAGGTATCAATATCAGCAAGATACAGGTATGGGTGACCAACAAAAATGGTGTGGTTAATGGCGTCAGGAATGTGGAGTGCTTCATGGACCTGGGAGAGGCAGCCCCATATAACAAAAGCCTGGTCAATCTGAACAGCGGTATCAGGAACGGATTGCCGGATAATACCGCCAACTATCTCTATCGGGAGTTAGGACAAAATCCTGCTGCAAGGCTACAGAGTTCTTCTATAAATTCCCTGATCGGTCTTCACCTTTTGCAGGGTCAGGATTTTGAAGCCACAACTGCAAGACAGCTTACTGCAACAGAATTTTCGTTCAATCCGGTATTGGGTTATCTGCTTCTTAACACACAGATGAATGCAGAGGATATACTTGGTGTTGCCTACCGATACACCTACCGGGGCAAGGTATACCAGGTGGGTGAATTTGCTGAAGATCTGCCGCCGGATACTACAAACTCAAAAGTATTGTTCCTGAAATTACTGAAAGGTACCTCCTCAAGACCTAACCTGCCGGTGTGGAAACTAATGATGAAAAACATATACGCACTGGGTGGTTTTGGTGTTTCCAAAGACAACTTTGTATTGAATGTTTTGTATCAGGAGCCAGGTGGCGGCGACATCAGATACCTGCCCGAGGGGCCAAGGAAAAATGTGCCCTTGCTTACCCTGCTGAACCTGGACAGGCTGAACGCGCAGAATGAACCATCGCCCGACGGGATATTCGACTTTGTGGAAGGGACGACTATAAATACACAACAGGGTAAAATAATATTCCCGGTACTGGAGCCTTTCGGAGCCGATCTGGCGCCATCACTTATTCCACCAGGTTCCACTACATCAGACCCTGTGCTTTACCGGAAATACATTTTTCAGGTATTGTATGACTCAACCAAGACCATTGCCCAGCAATCGCAGCAAACCGACAGGTATATCCTGAAAGGCAGCTATAAATCATCTACTTCATCCGATATATTTTTGGGCGGTTTTAATATACCGGCAGGCTCCGTATCGGTTTCGGCGGGCGGAACAAAATTGGTGGAGAACCAGGACTATACGATAGACTATGGTCTGGGCAGAATTAAGATCATCAATTCCGGAATAATGAATTCGGGAGTGCCAATCAATATTCAGTATGAGGACAATGCGACATTTGGCTTTCAGCAGCAAAATTTCATGGCTGCCCGGTTTGATTATTACCTGAATAAGAACCTGACACTGGGTGGTACCATAATGCGGCTCAACGAACGCCCCTTTACACAGCAGGTGAATTATGGCGATGATCCTATTAAGAATACGGTATTAGGCGTGGATGTGAATTACCAGTCGGAGGTTGCTGCTATTACAAGGGCAATGAATATTGTTCCCAAAATATATTCTTCATCGGCTACATCAATAATTAGTGTCAACGGTGAAGCTGCAGCGTTGTTGCCGGGTCATCCCAAGCAGATAGATGCGCTCGATCCTGAGGGCGCAGTGTATATCGATAATTTTGAAGGGACAAGCAGTACCTATGATTTGAAGTTCCCTCCGGTAGCCTGGACATTATCTTCTACTCCACTCGGAGCAGTGAATAAAAACAATGTGACCATATTGCCGGAAGCCGGTCAGCATGATGTTTTGAGTTATGGTGAAAACAGGGCTAAGCTGGCATGGTACACAATAGAACCATCCCTGGTTGACCCTGGTAGCAGTGTGCCCAACTATGTGATGAAAGACTCCATGAATCAGCACTACATCAGGATGGTGCAGATGAAGGACGTGTTTCCTAATCTTTCCACTACTCAGATCCAGAGTGTGTTGAGTACATTCGATCTTAGCTTTTTCCCCAACCAGCGTGGTCCGTATAATTTTGATGCGGTGAATATAAATCAGGACGGTACTTTGATGCATCCTGATAAGCGGTGGGGTGGTATTCAGCGGGCCATTGATAATACAGATTTTGAATCATCCAATGTGGAATATATCCAGTTTTGGGTACTCGATCCTTTTATCAATAAACCCAACTCTAAGGGCGGCTCTCTTTATTTTAATCTTGGTGATGTTTCGGAAGATATTCTTAAGGACTCAAGGATGTTTTTTGAGAACAGTATTCCTGCTCCATTCGATAAGTCGAAACTGGATACTACAGTATGGGGGTATGTGCCAAAGTTTGAGCAGCAGATCACACGGGCATTTGATAACGATCCTGTTGCGCGTGCACTTCAGGATGTGGGTTATGACGGTTTACCGGATGTGGCGACACAACCCGGACAATTGGACGAACGCACTAAGTTTTCCGCATTTCTCCGCCAGTTGAGTATTACCCTGGGTGCTACCAATCCGGCCTACCTGGAAGCATATAATGACCCATCTAATGATAACTACCATTTTTACAGAGGGGATGATTATGATAAGGTAAATGGAGGTAATGGTATGGCAGTAATAGCCAGGTATAAAGGCTATAATAATCCACAAGGCAACTCTCCGATCACCAGTGCGAATGCATCTTTCTCTACGGCAGAAACCACACTTCCGGAGTCGGAAGACATTAATCGCGATAACACCCTTAATGAAGCAGAATCTTATTTTCAGTACAGGATAGATATGTCGCCCGGCATGACTGTAGGGATGAATAATATTATAAACATTCAGACCAGTAATGTGAAGTTGCCCAACGGATCTACTGAAGCGGAAAAATGGTACCAGTTTAAAATACCGGTGCGCAATTACGATCATAAAATTGGTGGTATTTCTGATTTCAGATCGATCAGGTTTATCAGGATGTTTATGAATGGCTGGGAAGATAGTGTAACCATGCGTTTTGGTTCTCTGGAATTGGGGCGTAACCAGTGGCGCAGTTATGCATACAATCTGAATACTCCCGGTGAAAACCTGCCTCAGCAAAATCAGTCATTAACAGATTTTACGGTTACTTCTGTCAGTATCGAACAGAATTCTTCAAGAGCTCCGATACCCTATGTAATACCTCCGGGGGTAAACAGGCAAATGACAGCCGCATCGCAAGGTGGTAGTCCGTTATTATCAAATGAACAATCGCTCTCGCTTAAAGTATGCGCACTTCAGGATGGTGATGCACGGGCTGTATATAAGGAAGTGGATGTGGATATGCGTCAGTTTAATTATCTGCGTATGTTCTTGCATGCAGAGTCTATTATAGGTCAGGCAAATGTTCGTGATGCCGATGTAGATGCATTTATTCGCATAGGCAGCGATTTCACCAACAACTACTACGAATACAGGATGCCCCTTACTGTTACCAAATATCCCGGACCTGTTGCGGATGTTTATGTATGGCCTGCTTCAAACGAAATGGACCTGGTATTGCAGGATTTGGTTAATGCAAAGAAGCAAAGAGATGCAAAGGGCTGGTCTAATACGGATCGTTATTATACCAAAGACTCGAAGGGAAATACCATTGTTGTTCTTGGGAATCCCAATATAGGCGGCGCCAAAAATATCATGTTGGGTGTACTCAATCCGTTAAAAAACAACCAGACTGCCGGAGATGATGGCCAGGCAAAATGTGTGGAGGTTTGGTTTGATGAATTGAGAATGGCAGGAATAAATGATCAGGCCGGATATGCTGCCGCAGGTAAGGTGGCTGTTCAACTGGCTGATCTTGGTAATGTGAACCTGTCGGGTAGTATGCATACGCCGGGCTATGGAAATATTGACCAGAAAATACAACAAAGATTGCAGGATAATTATTACCAGTACAACACCTCTGCCAATCTGAGTCTTGGTAAATTGTTCCCAAGATCCTGGGGGCTGCAGTTGCCTATGTTTGCAGGATATACACAAAGTGTAAGTACTCCCAAGTATGACCCGTATAACCAGGATGTATTGCTGACGGATGAGTTGAATATTGCCAAAAACAGAGCGCAAAGGGATTCTATAAAAAATGTGGCCCAGGATTTCACTTCTATCAAAAGCATTAACCTGACAAATGTTAGAGTAACAGGCAATTCTACAGCGCCCCCTAAGAAAGTCAAGTTGCCCTGGAGCATAAAGAATTTCGACTTCTCCTATTCTTATAACGACCAGTTGAAACATAATCCCACTATAGCCAAGGATGAGATCACGACCCAGAAGTTTGGTGTTGGTTATGCCTATGGTCTTAAAGTAAAACCTATTGAACCTTTCAGGAGGATAATAAAATCTAAGTCCAAATGGTTTTCACTTATAAAGGATGTCAATATCACTCCGCTTCCTTCCAGTTTCACCTTGCGTAATGACCTTAACAGGGTGGCGGAAGAAACACAGGTGCGCAGCGTAAATGATGGCAGCGGTTATGTTATTCCGCCTACCTATTATAAGAATTTTACCTGGAACCGGGCATACACTTTGCGTTGGGAACTGATGCGGTCTTTATCGCTTGATTATTCGGCAACAAATATTTCGAGGGTGGATGAGCCTTATGGCCTGATTAATACACGGGTGAAAAGAGATTCGCTTTTTAATCGCTTACTGACGTTCGGACACAACACCAACTATAACCAGACATTCAACAGTTCTTATACAGTTCCGCTATCAAAATTACCGCTTACCGACTGGCTGAGTTGCCGTTTGGGTTATGGCGCCACATTCTCATGGACCGGGGCAGCGCCTGTGGCCAGTGACCTTGGTAATACATTAGGCAACACACAAACCAAGACCATTGCGGGTGAGGTTAATTTTACCAATCTTTACAACAAATCAAAATGGCTGAAAGCAATCAATGCACCACCTAAAAACATCAATAAAACACCGGGTAAGCCTGATGGTATTAATTCGGTGCCCGCCAATGATACCAAACAAAATATCAGGGATCTTCGTAAAGGAGGCGCACCACCATTGCCAGGTACCAATGTAGGTGGTAATAATGGTGGAGTGCCCGGTATGGATCCCGGTAACGGACCATCGTTTGTAAAGGGCGGCTCTAATGGTAGAAACGGTGGTAAGCCTGATTCTACAGGTAACGGCGCTAATCCCGGTGGTTCAGATTCATTGAAAAACACAAAGGGCGGGCCAGCAACAGGTAAGGGTGGTAATAACGGTAAGGGTGGCAACGACCCTGGCACCGGAAAAGGCAATGATCCCGGTGATGGTAAAAACCCATTATTGCAGGGTATCAATACAGCCGGTATGACCGATAATCAGCTTGATTCTCTTGTAGAAGTGCTGGAGGAACAGGATGCCGCAAAAGCTGCTGCAGAAAAGGCAAAGAAAAAGGCTGCAAAGAAGGCTGCAAGGAAGGCGAGACGAAGCAAAATACCATCATTAACCCCTACTGAAATTGCAATAGGTCGGGTGTTGACCATGTTATCCCGTG
Source organism: uncultured Bacteroidota bacterium (assembly GCA_903903635.1). Classification (GTDB taxonomy): domain Bacteria; phylum Bacteroidota; class Bacteroidia; order Chitinophagales; family Chitinophagaceae; genus Nemorincola. Next base: position 38,521 of record CAIUZK010000100.1, on the reverse strand, counting down.
TGACCGTAAATTACAACCAGACAGCAGGTACCATTCTGCCGGGTTATATGGATAGTACAAGGTTCATGGGGGTAAATAATTATTCCAGCGCTCCCGGCTTCAACTATGTATATGGCTACCAGCCTAATGCGGCATGGCTGTATAGCCAGGCAGCTGCTGGTAGGCTTACCAGGGATTCGCTGTTCAATGCGCAGTTCCAGCAGACATTTTCTACTAACCTGAACGCAACAGCTTCACTGTCGCCGATAAAGGATTTAAGGATAGACCTCAGTCTCACCAAAACTTTCAGTAAATCGCACAGCGAGTTGTATGCCGACACAACAACACTGGCCAATAACCTGCCATGGAATGCAAATGATTTCCATCATTTTAATCCATACGAATCTGGGTCATTTAATATTTCCTACCTGTCATTAAGTACATTGTTTAAGAATACAGAGGTTAATTCAGCAACGTATAATCAATTCCTTGCCAACAGGCTGGTAATATCCAAGCGGCTTGGCGCGTTCAATCCGTATACCAATGGTTTACCCGATCCTTCAAATCCGGGATATTATAAGGGTTACGGTCCATACTCTCAGGATGTTCTGGTGCCGTCATTCATCGCTGCATATTCGGGTAAAAATGCCACCACAGTCCCGATGGTTGATTATACCCACACCAAGGTGTCTGATGATCCTTTCAAATATTTTATTCCCACACCAAACTGGACTATCAATTATAACGGACTGAGCAAGCTGCCGGCATTGAGCAAGATATTCAACAGCTTTATCATCAAGAATAATTATACAGGTACCATGTCAATGAACGGGTTTAGTTCAAACCTGTTATTTAATGATCTTTATGGCCTGGGATTCCCATCCTTCATTGATTCCAATTCGCATAACTACATACCGTTCTTCCAGGTGCCGAATGTTACCATATCGCAGGCGTTCAATCCGCTTATAGGTTTTGATATGTCATTCAAGAACAACCTTACCACTAAGTTCGAGATCAGGAAATCGAAGATGGAAAGCTTGAGCCTTATTGATTACCAGATTGGCGAGAACAACAGTACAGAGTATGTTATAGGTCTTGGTTTCCGCAAAAAAGGTATCCGGCTGCCTTTCAGGGTACTTGGTGTTCGTAAGTTGAGGAATGAGCTGATTTGCAAAATGGATATAGGACTCAGGGATGATAAAACCAGCAACACATTCCTGGCCAACAATATCAACGTGGTGTCGCGCGGGCAACAGGTATTGCGTATTTCTCCCACTGTTGATTATTCGGTTACGCAAAAGCTGACATTGCACTTCTTCTTCGACCGTACCCAGACTATTCCGTATGTTTCTAACTCTTACCCTACTACAACCACAAGGGGAGGGTTGACACTCCGGTTTATATTTGCTCAGTAATTCCGGGCTGGTGGGATAGGCTGTATGTTCCTGTTTGGCAGAAATATTTTAGTGGCAGGTGTTATTATATGTTCTTTTTTACTACCTTTATTTTATGGCATTTGTAGTACTTCTCATATTTATTGCGGTATTGGTAATTTTATTCTTCGGGTTTTTATTCAACCTGGTGATTGCAATTATTTCCGGTGTCTTTAATTTTCTCATCGCCATTGTACGGGCCCTGACCGGTGGCTACCGAAGGTGATCTGGCAATGTATCGGGTGAATGGATCAATTCCCGAAAGTTTTTACCTCTGACAATTTAAGATTTTATAAGGTCTTTTTAGATTTACAAATAATATTTTATTATAACTTTGCTATAAGCTTATTCCAGATATTATGAGCAGCCTCAGTATACAGACCAAAATAGATAGCTTGCCTGAAAACCTAAAACAGGAAGTAGTTGACTTTATTGATTTTTTAGTAGAAAAATCTCACGCAAAAAAGGAAAAAAAAGTTCCCAAAGCAGGTAGTGCCAAAGGGTTGATCAAGATGTCGCCGGATTTTGATGAACCTCTTGAAGAATTCAAAGCTTATATGTGATGAATTTCCTGCTGGATACACATACATTCCTGTGGTTTTTGAGCGATGATAAACAATTGTCACCAAAAGCAAAGAAAACAATTGAGCATTCAGGCTACACCAAATATGTGAGTATTGTTTCCTTATGGGAAATAGCAATAAAGATGAACAAAGGCAAGCTTGAATTGGCTATGCCATTCAGTGATTTATTACAGCAAATGGATAGTAACGGTTTTGAAATTCTTCCTGTTTCTTTTCAGCACACTTTAGCATTATGCGATCTTGAGCACCATCATGGTGATCCGTTTGACAGAATGATAATAGCACAGTCTTTAACCCAACAATATATACTTATCAGCAAGGATAAAAGTTTTAAGAAATACGCAAATTTGCAGTTGCTCTGGTAGCTGCAGCGCCTGGCTTCAGGTTTCCGGCAGAGCCAGGGTAATTCAATTAAATGTGATGCAACAAAAGATTTCTATCTTCGTTTTAAGAGAAGTCTAAAAACCATTGATGCCAACATCCGGAAAAATAACCAACTTCCTCCTATATGCAGGATATGCGCTATGCCTGCTACAGATATGGTTGCCTGATTATTACCTCACAGGTGATGGCCCCTGCCATTTGTATAATGCTCAAATTTTGCATGATATCTTATCAGGGAATAACCGGGATTTTTACAGCCGTTTTTTTGATATTGTAGGTCGGCCCAATCCTAACTGGATGAGCCATTTGTTGCTGGCTGGTTTGCTATATGTTGTAAAAGGAGTTGTGGCTGAAAAAATCCTGCTGACCGGCTATGTTATACTGTTTGTTTCAGGCTTCAGCAGATTATTAAAGCGACTGGATGCTGACAATAGCTACTGGCAACTTGTGGTATTTGCTTTTGTATTTCACTATGTGCTGGCTAAGGGATTTTATAATTTCTCGATCAGTGTGGCTCTGCTGTTCTGGATGATTGATTGGTGGCTCAGGGTACTGGATAAAATTTCGTATGGTAGCGTAATTGCATTTTTTATTGTGGTTTGCCTTACTTTTTTTGCGCATCCGGTAGCCTTTGTTTTTGGTGCTTTCTGTTGTGCTGCATTAACTGTAAGTGCCCTCTGGAACAAGCAACACACAATGATGCCATTGCTCAAATACAGCGGTCTCCTCATTGGCTGTATTTTGCCCTGCAGCCTATTTATGATTTGGTTTGCAGCAGATGAGGCGCACGAAGGAACAGTTGTGCTGCATGTGGCTAAGTATAAAGTACTGGAATTTGCAGACTTTAATTGCCTGGTAAATTTAACCGTAACTGAGGTTTGGCCTGTCCGGTTGTTATGGCTCGTTTTGGTTGTAGGGTTTATTTATGCCCTGATAATCAGAATGAAAAGTAATGCAGGCCTGCACAAATATGATGGCTTTCTGGCTGCGATGTTGTTTGCCGGCTTCCTTTACTTCTTCTTCCCCGATAAGCTATTTGGTGGAAGTTTGTTTGTGGTAAGGGCACAGTATTTATGGGGCCTGTTTATGGTGTGTGCCATTGGTTATATGCTCCCGGCAGGCTGGGTGAAGAATGGAATTGGCCTGTTGTTTTTAGTTTGCTTTATTGGTTTAAGTGTAGTAAGAATGGCTTGTCTCAAGGAGGCGAATGCCGGATTGAAGGATTTGCTTTCTGCCAGACAATATATCAAACCAAATTCTGTAGTGCTGCCGCTTGACTTTGCACCTGGAGGGCTTGATATGAAAGGTAATATAATTGCCGACAGGAACTGGATTTTCAGCCATGCCGCGCAGTATATGGCACTTAACCAGCCGCTGATCATGATGGATAATTACGAAGCAAATACTGGCTACTTCCCGCTGATATGGAAAGGCGGAGTAAACCCATATCTCCATTTATGTCAGCACGGATCTATTGAACACAATCCTCCTTTTGGCAACATAACAGATTATAAGTCGAAGACCGGGGTAACCATAGATTGTATTGTAATGTGGTGCCATGATAGCGCAGCGCAATACGACACGCATTTTGACCGGTTTTATAGTGAGATCAGGAATGATTACAACCTGATTTACACCTCAGCCAACAGGAGGGTGAAGTTATTGGTACATAAATAAGAAACACAAATAGCGGTATAGCTATTATCCATTCCTATTCGGTTGTATTGCCTGTGGTTCTAGTACTAAGTAATGTATATTTGTAGTTTCAAAATTCAAATTAATGGTTCAATCATTCCAGGAGCATTTCGATAGCCTTATAGACAGGGAAGTAACCATTGAGCCAAAGGACTGGATGCCGGAAGATTACCGCAAAACGCTGATAAGGCAGATATCCCAGCACGCTCACAGTGAGGTTATAGGTATGCTGCCCGAAGGTAACTGGATCAGCCGTGCCCCGACACTTCGTCGGAAAGCTGTATTGCTGGCCAAGGTGCAGGATGAAGCCGGTCATGGACTTTACCTATATAGCGCTGCCGAGACTTTGGGAGTGAGCCGCGATACATTATACGACCAGTTGCATAGTGGAAAAGCTAAGTATTCTTCCATATTCAATTATCCTACACTTACCTGGGCCGATATGGGTGCAATAGGCTGGCTGGTAGATGGCGCTGCAATTATGAACCAGGTGCCTCTGTGCCGTACTTCTTATGGGCCATATGCCCGTGCCATGGTGCGCGTGTGTAAGGAAGAAAGTTTTCACCAGAGGCAGGGATTTGAGATTATGCTCACCTTATCCAAGGGCACCGGGGTACAGAAGAAACTGGCGCAGGATGCTTTTAACAGGTGGTGGTGGCCAAGTTTAATGATGTTTGGCCCGCCCGATGCTGAAAGCCCGCACACCGAGCAAAGTGTAAGATGGCGCATTAAGAGAATGACCAATGATGAATTACGTCAGAAATTCATAGATGTAACTGTTGAGCAGGCCAAAGTATTGGGCCTGTATGTGCCTGATAAGGACCTGAAATGGAATGAAGAGCGCGGCCACTATGATTTTGGTACCATCAATTGGGATGAATTCCGTGAGGTAGTTAAGGGTAATGGTCCATGCAACAGGCAAAGACTGGAGACAAGGAAAAAAGCATGGGATGAAGGTCAGTGGGTGCGTGATGCAGCTATGGCGCATGCAGCAAAACGGAAAGCTAGAAAACAGGAAGCCGCCAACGCAGCTTAGTCTAAATACAGGTACCGGACAAATACCGGGTACTAAAATCAAACTATAATATGTCGCAGGATATCAACAATAAAAACGAATGGCCATTATGGGAAGTATTCATCCGTAGCAAGGCCGGGCTGGACCATAAACATGCCGGCAGCCTTCATGCCGCCGATGCCGATATGGCTCTTGAAAATGCACGCGATGTATATACACGCCGCATGGAAGGGGTAAGCATCTGGGTGGTGGAAAGCAGGCATATCCGTGCCTCTGATCCCGGCCAGTCTGAGTCGCTGTATGAACCAGCCAACGACAAGATTTACAGGCATCCTACTTTTTATAATTTGCCTGATGAGGTGAAATACATGTAAGTAAATAATCAATTCCGGCTACTATTAGTCTTTGATTTTTGTTTGCTGGACAGACTTTAAATATTCCCCCGGTATCCCGGTATAATCATTCAATTTACAAAATGAAACTTGACTATATACTTCACCTTGCAGATGATGCTTTGATCATGGGTCACCGACTGGGTGAATGGTGCGGACATGGACCAATACTGGAACAGGATATTGCATTGACCAATACCTCCCTCGATCACCTGGGACGTGCACGCAGTTTATTTCAATATGCGGCTGAACAATTTAACAGCCTTACTCCTGAATTGAAATCCGTTCAGTTTTCATCAGTTGCCTTGCAGGCGCTTGTAAGTGAAGGAAAGCCATTGGATGAAGATGACCTCGCCTTCCTGAGGGATGGCTGGGATTTCAGGAATCATTTGCTGGTAGAGCAGCCAAACAACGACTGGGCGTATACTGTTGCCCGCTCGTTTTACTATGACGCTTTCAATTATCTGTTCTTTACCGAATTGATGAATAGCACAGATACTACCCTGGCTTCAATAGCCGAAAAATCTTTAAAAGAAGTAACCTATCATCTCAGGTGGAGCAGCGAGTGGGTTGTGCGGCTGGGCGATGGAACGGATGAAAGCCATGAGCGCATGCAGCAGGCCATCAACGAATTGTGGATGTACACAGGCGAATTGTTTGACATGACTGAGACCGACAAGGCTATGCAGGCAGAAGGTATAGGTGCCGACCTTTCAAAAATAAAAAGTCTTTGGATAGATAGGGTAGCGCAGGTTATGGAAGAAGCAACAATAACCATTCCCCAGGGTAAATGGATGCAGAAGGGTGGTAAGTCAGGGCGCCATACAGAACACCTTGGGTATATTCTTGCCGAGATGCAGTTTATGCAGCGAGCCTATCCGGGTATGGAGTGGTAAATAAAATTTCGAATCAGTTTTTTATATAGATCTCTGCCCACTTATCTCCGTAGGTAATGGTATAAACCAGGTGGAAATTCTTATTGTCCTTATAAAGATTGGTTTTAAGGTCTATCTGCTCAATGTTGTCAACTACGATCACATCGGTGATTGGTTTTATCTCCATGGCCACATTATTAAACTTTTTGTCTGATCTGAGAAACCCTGTATTCGGATCGACCAGATGCTCATACTCAAGAAATGAATTAGTATAGATGTGCATGTCATACAAATTACTTCTTTCAAGAAATTCTACAACTGCAAGCTGGGTTTTCAGGCCTTTGGTAAATCCTAATTGATTATCTCCCCAGCCATCATTGGTTTTAAAAGAAAAATAGGCAGTAACCAGAATTACACCCATAACAGGGTAATAAAGCTGCACATAGGTTTGCCTCGTCAGCATATCAAGGAATACCGCCAATAAAAACAGAATGGCTATTATGCTCGGCATTTGATACCGGGGTATGAAGTAGGCAAAGGTGGAAAACAACAGGAACATTATAACGAATAAACCTGCAAGCAATATGAATTTCCGTTGTGTGGTAGTTTCATAAAACCGTTGCCTGCCATAGCTGAAAACAGTATAGATAAAAATGCCAATGAATGCTATAAATACCAATAGCGTAAGGTTGGTTTCCCTGACGTTTTTTTCATGAACCATTAATATCCTCGAACTCCCGGTATAATAAACTATAACGAACAGAATGAGGATGGAAAGAGCGCCAACGTTTTTCAAAGTTCTGTTTTTCAGGACCATGATTATAGTCATTACAAACAATGTAAAAAACAGGATGTGCTGGTAATCTTCACAAAAATTAATATTCAGAACACATGTGCCGAATCGGTACCAGATATCCGGCCATTTGTTGAGGATGGTATCGGTATACAAAGGCAATACATACCAGCCCAGGATGTGTTTCTGGAGTACAAAAAAGCCGCCTATCATTATACAGGCTATGGTAACTGGTAGTAGTTTTATAATACGTTGCCTCAGTTCAAGACGGGTATTGAATAAGGATATAAGGCCATCAACACCAATTACGAAGCCGGCAATAAGGCCGCTTTCCTTGGTGAGAAACAAGGCAGAAAGAGAAAGCGTGGCAAGGAAGTATTTTTCCCTGCTGTACAGGTAAATACTCAGGAAGCACAGGAAGGCTACAAGTACCTCAAACAACACAAATGAAGATTGCACAAAGAAGGATATATGCGTAGCAACCAGCAGCAGACTCATTATGGCCACACGCTTATTGAATATCCTGTATCCTGCTTCAAATATTGTGATGAGGAACAGAATGGATATACACAATCCAAAACAATGCATTGAAAAATTGGAGGTGCCGAATAGGCGCAACCACATAGCGCCAATGGCATGGTAAAATAGTGGATGGCCCCTTGACAGGTTAGGGTCTATGGCATTGGGCAACAGACTAATGCCATGGTGGTACATCTCCTTAATAGCAGGAACATAGGGCCAGCATTCATCCCAATAAAAAGGGAGCAGCAGATGGGGTACCTTAAAAAGGATAAATAATACCAGTACTAATATTAATACCCATCGGCTCTTAAGATATTCGGTCATATTAAATATTAATAATGGAAATGCACATGTGGTTTCCCGTTTTTTTCAAAGTAAAGTTTAATTCTTCATAAAAATAATAAAAGTACCCGGAACCCGTTGAAACCTCACAGTAAAAATAGTTTCGTTCGTACCTTTTATAATAAAAGTTAACTTTGCCCGCATGTCTGTTACGCTTGTTTTACCTTGTTATAATCCTCCGGCTGGCTGGGAACAAACTATTTGTTCGAGGTATGAGGAGTTTAACAGCCTTTCAGGTGAGCAGGCCGAACTGGTAATTGTGATGGATGGCGGCAATCAGGCCAGCCAGGCTAATGCAATTACCTTTTTGGAGCAGCGCATAAAACAGCTTAGACTGGTGCGTTACAGTGAGAACAGGGGCAAGGGTTATGCTATAAGGCAAGGTGTATCTGTCGCGGCAGGAGACCTTATTATATATACCGATGTCGACTTTCCCTACACCTGTGCCAGTATTTATAGTATATACCAGGGGTTAAAATCTGATGAATATGATGTTGGGGTAGGGGTAAAGAACGAAGCTTATTACGCTCATGTACCCTATATGCGCCGGCTGATCTCCCGGTTCCTGAGATTCCTGATACGTATATTTTTATCTATGCCGGTAACCGATACGCAATGTGGCCTTAAAGGGTTCAGGAAAACAGTTGCTCCGCTTTTTCTTGATACCACAATCGACAGATACCTGTTTGACCTGGAGTTTATACGCAATTGTTTCAAAACGAAAAAGTTCAGGGTAAAAGCAATACCTGTGGCGCTGAATGAAAATGTTCATTTCCGTAGCATGGATTATCGTATTTTACTGCCCGAAATGCTCAACTTTGTGAAGCTCCTCTTCAAATAACAATGCATGACCAGATTGCGAAGTAACATAGGTTTTTTTTGTGCCGCCGTATCCTCGGTCTGTCTTGTTATTCTTACTTTATCCAATATTGTCACCCAGCCCAGCCGTATTATTCCTGAACTGGGTGGCGATGGCGCCAAAAATATTTTCACATACCTCTATCACAGCATGCATGGGCATGGCTACTGGTTTCAGGGCATGAACTATCCCTATGGCGAGCACATTGTATATACCGATGGGCAGCCTGTTCTTTCTGTCTTACTGAGCAGTATTGGAGGCATCAGTGCAGGCCAGGCGCTTACAGTTTTATGGCTGCTTATTGGCCTGGGTTATGTTTTGTCCATACTGTTTATCTATAAGATACTTGTTCATTACCGGGTTCCCATATTACCGGCCATCATGTTTGCCGGCTTGATTGGGGTGTTTACTCCGCAGATACTCAGGTTGCAGGGGCATTACGCATTGTCTTATACCTGCATCATACCCATGTTGTTTTACTGGACCATAAGATACCATGAGCGGTTTCACTGGCGGTATTGCCTTTACTTTTTTGCAACGGGTTGCATCATGGCGTTTCTGCATCCCTACTATGCGGCAATGATGCTGATATGGGCAGTGGCTTATTCTGCCGGTTATTTCCTGTTTATCAAAGGTAGGTTTACAGATAAGATTAAGCAGGTAGCGCCTATTGCTACAAGTGTATTCCTGGTTATGGTAGTGGTGGCTGTGGTTATGAAAAATACCGATCCGGTTAAAGACAGGCCGGTAACTCCCTTCAACACCTTGTACGAAACCTGCACCCGCCTCAAGCAGTTGTGTACCTCCTATATATCACCGGTTTGGCAGCCCCTGCTCAAAACAAAATCATACCACTATATCAGTGATGGGGGAGAGGGTTATGCCTATATGGGCCTTGTGGTAATTATTACAGCAGGAATTGCCCTGCTTGTCTTTTTGCTGCGCAGGCTCAGGGAAAAACGTTACGACATATTGGTAGGCGACAGCGGGTTTTCCCCGGTATGGTTGTTTATGGCATTCAGTGTGTTGTTATTCGGCATGGGAGTTCCCTTTATCTGGCACATGGAATGGCTGATGAACTACATTGCCATCTTCAAACAATTCCGCTCGCTGGGCAGGTTTAGCTGGATATTTTATTACATCTTTTCCATCTATACCGTTATCGTAATCAATACCTATAGTGCACAACTCATAGCCAGGGGGAAAGCACTCGCAGGTTATGGTATTGTTGTGCTGGCGCTAGGTATCTGGGGCTATGAATGCAGCGGATATATTGGTTATTCAAGACAGCTCTCCCGCAATGCGTTGTATAATTATGACATGATATTCTCCACCCATGAGCAAAAATGGGATGGCTTCCTTGCCGACCATCACATGAAGGGCGATGATTTCCAGGCCATATTGTTGCTCCCATTCTTTCATGTGGGTACCGAAAAGCTTTGGGTGGGTTATGGCAACTGGCTGATAACGCTGGGTAGTAAGGCATCGCTGCAAACCGGACTGCCCATCATCAATGTCATGATGTCACGCTCATCCTGGTCGCAGGCCATGAAGCAGGTGAAAATAGCAGGCGGCAGGTATACTGAAAAGCCCTTATTGAGTGAGATAAAAAGCAACAAGCCATTTTTACTGATGCGGTTTGATGAAGATACCCTCAATGCCGATCAGAAATATTTACTGGAAACAGCCGACTACCTGGGGCGCTTTTCTCAGTGTTATGTTTACGCCTGCTATCCTGACCGGCTTGCTGCCAACGATAAAAAGTATGGAGATAGTATAAGGAATGTACTTCCATATATGAAGCAGGAAGACACCATGCTGGCAGCACATGGCACTTGCTACCTGGAGCATTATGATACTAAGCCTTGCAGCAAGTTCCTGTTCGGGCAGGGCAGCGCCCCGGTTATTGCTCATGACAGCGATATTATTACTACCCTCAACGTATCAACCGGTATGGACAGTGAGCTTTATGAATTCTCCTGCTGGTTCCTGCTGAGCGATCAGGACCCCAGAGCCCCCAATGTGAAACTGAAATTCATAAAGGCAGATGGGAAAACGGATACCACAGCAGATGCCCTAACCCGGCAAAGTGTAGATAATTACGGCATGTGGTTCAGATCTTGCAAATACTTTTACCTGCATAATTATATCAGGTCTATACAGTTTACACTGATGAACTCACCCAATCCTTCTTATTTAGCCATGGATGAAGTTATGCTGCGTCCTGCTGATGTAACTATTATATCTAAAGGCAGGGATGATAAGGTAATGGTGAACAACCATCCTTTTAAAGTGAAGTAGAGACCTAATGAATTACTTCAAACATTGTTTTGGTCAGTATCACATTATCTGAACTTACCGTAGCCAGGTAATAACCGGATGCGAATTTTGTAGTATTGATCTGGAAAGTGCTGCTGGTCAATGGTCCGTTGTAGTTGTACACGATACTCCCTTTTGAGTCCGCGATCTTAATCAGCAGATTCGATTTCAGAGGGAGATTAAACCGGAGGTAAAGATTCCTGTCTGCCGGGCTGGGGTAGAGCTTTACTACCATGTTGAGCAAACTGTCTTTTGCCAGCAGATCATTTGATGTTGGATTTTCACAGGTAATAGTTCTCGAATAATTCCGGCTTGTCCAATCCTGGTAAATGCTGCCCCACTCGGGCCAGGCATTATAATCAAGCAGTGCCAGGCAATAAACCGAGGTAAGAGCGGCCTCATTCTGAATATCAGGAGAGACCAGGTTGAGAGGAAGGTTCTGGCTGTTGTAATCTACAAACAAAGTTTGGGACAGGCAGGTATCCAATTCTTTACCCAGCAGTTTGGCAGCTTCGCTGGAGGCTCTGCCGGCTATATAGTGGTCATGGTGGTCGTTGGGGTTGGTCGTTTCATTTACGTCCTGGTACCCAATGCACACCTGGTTGTTCAGTACGCTGCTGTCTTTCTCTGTTTTGAAAATATAATACAGCGTATTTACAAAGTCTGCCCAATCGGCATATGTGGCAGACCCATCAACAGTTTCTACCCGTGCATTTGGAGTATGATACCAATTGCTATAGGCTCCGGCCTTCAGCCTTAAATAATAGCTCACTGTGTTCTTATATTCATAACGGGTGATATCATGCCCGCCTATATTCACCGTTTTGTTTTCAGGATAGGGATAAACTGCGCCCCATCCACCCTTCCGGGTAGCGGCAAGATGCAGCGACCGTTTTGATCCCACCTCTCTTACCTTCCAATAAGGGAATGGCAAGTTTTTGGTGTCAAAAGGATCCCGGCAGTTACATGATTTGGTATCATCATCTTCATTCAGATTTCCGGCAGTGGTATAAATGATAACCACCTTTTTTCCGTTTATATCAGGAGTTATTTCGTCAAATGCCTGGATGTCATTATAAACATTTGAGCCCATAAAAAGCTGCCAGTCGTCCTGGTGGGCGATCACATATATACTGAGTTGGTTGTATCTTTTAACGTACTGTGCTTTGATAGAACCGGAACAAAGCAGCATAGCAGCCAGTAAAAACAGGTTGGCATGTTGAACGATATGTAGGTATTGTTTTTTCACCTCAGCAAATAAGAAACACTTTTAAAGAATTAAAACCGAAATTTGCCGCATCACAATTACAGGCATACCATCAGTTTTATTATATCAAAAATACGGAAAATATCTTTATGACCAGTGAAGAAGTAACAGCATGGCTTTCGTCAGTCACCGATCCCGAGGTTCCGGCGCTTAGCATTCTTGATCTGGGTATAGTAAGAAATGTGGAAGTTAATGATGAGGCCGGTCCTGTTAATGTGACTATCTGGATAACGCCCACCTATAGCGGTTGCCCGGCAATGGATGTTATTGCCATGGGAATACGTATGGCGCTGACCGGCAGGGGTATAAGCAATCTGATAATCGAACAGCAAATTAGCCATGCCTGGACTACCGACTGGATGAGTGAAGAAGGTAAACGCAAGCTTAAGGAATATGGTATTGCTCCACCCACCCGTAAAGCAATAAACCCACCCGGACTATTTGAAGAAGAAAAAATTGACTGTCCTCGTTGCGGATCCGGGGATACCGAATTGGTAAGCCAGTTTGGCCCTACATCCTGTAAGGCGCTTTACCGCTGCCTGGATTGTAAGGAGCCTTTCGAACATTTTAAATGCCATTAGTAGCCGACAGGATCTTTTGTACTATAATTTTTCAAAGCAGGTAGTTACATTTGGCATTAATTCATTGAAAATTTCATTTTTCTTTACCAGAATATGTACGAAAATAAAAAACAGCCTTTAGCCCCGGTTTCTACTTTCTACCGCCGCATTTTTTTTAATCTCGCAGTGGCAACACTAATGCTGGCAGTTTGCCTGCTTATAGGTATACTTGGGTATCATTACATAGCGCATATTGAGTGGATAGATGCGATACATAATGCTTCAATGATCCTGAGTGGAATGGGGCCTGTTGCCGAGGTGAAAAATGTATGGGGAAAATTGTTTTCATCTGCTTATGCACTGTTCAGCGGTGTGGCCTTTATTACCAATATCGGATTTATTCTGGCTCCTGCCGCCCACAGGCTGTTTCATAGGTTGCATGTTGATGAGCGGATCGATTTTGATGAAGAGTGATTGCGGCTCCTTATATCCTGTGATTAAAATAAATCCTCATTTTATTTGTTATTGTGTTTTTTATGTATTTTTAAGAAAACAGCATAAAATGAGAAAACTACTTACTTTATTATCGATACTCTTATTTGCAATTGCAGGTAATGGCTTTGCACAGATATTCTGGACAGAGAACTTCGAAAGCGGAAGTACAAGCGGCTTGTTGGTAACAGCTTATACCGGCCCCAATGGTACCTGGACCCAAACCACAGGCACAGGTGAAGGCGGTGCCGCAAACATGTGGTATGTGAGTTGTGCTGAAAATGACCATACAACGGGTGTTTGTGGTACTGGCTGTGCACCTGTTACTACTACGGCTACATTAGCCACCCTGCATGTCGGCTCCAATGCATTATCTCTTATGGGGGCAGATCCCGGGGCTGCTTATGATGCCGGTGGATTTTGCCCATCAATATATTGCGTAACTACAGATAAGCGAGCTATTTCACCTACAATAAACTGTACCGGTAAATATACCATATCAATGAGCTTTTATTATATCGAGGATGGAGATCTTACAACTGATGATGGCTCGGTTTGGTACTCGCCCGATAATGGCGTTACCTGGTCCATGCTGGTTAATACGCCTAAAACACTTCCAATTTGCATTACTCAGGGATATTGGACACATTATACTGTTGCATTGCCTGCAAGTGCCAACAACAACCCTACAGTGAAAATTGCATTCAACTGGGTTAATAATGATGATGGAACCGGAACAGATCCTTCTTTCGCAATAGACAGTGTATCGTTAAGTACTCCTGTAGGTAGTGTTCCTGTACCATCCTTTACATTATCACCTTCATCAACCGTATGCGAGGATAGTTGTGTTACTTTTACCAATACCACTACCGGACCTGTTGATAGTTTCAGATGGTCTATGCCGGGTATAACTATCGCTACTCCGCATGCTTCTCCGGTTAGTATTTGTTTTACTACTGCCGCAACCTATACCATGACTTTAACCGTTTATCATTCAGGTACTTCTTATACTGCTACCCATACAGTTACGGTTAATCCGGCGCCTCATCCTGTTATTCATTATGGCTCCGGGCATGTACTTTCTGTTACCGGCAGTTATACCGCTTATAAATGGCTGAATGGTACCACTGTAATATCAGGAGCTACCAACAGTAGTTATACCTGCACCTCACCCGGTACTTATTATGTATTGGTTGATTCCGGCGGTTGCTGGGGGTATAGTTCAACACCTGTTGTTTTCAGTACCCTTGAAATATTATCAATCAATAATGAACCGAATAATTTCTGGTTATCTCAGAATGGCAATAGCAGTATGCTGCATGCCGGTCGCGATCTTGATAATGATATTAATATACAGTTATTCGATGCAACAGGCCGGATAGTCAGCAATGAGGTATGGGTGCAGGGCAGCTATACTAAAGAACTAAATAATGCAGACCTTGCTCCCGGATTATACATCATAAAACTAAGCAACAAGAATACCTCTGCAGTATTGCGATGGCTTAAGTAGTGGGAGTGTAGGAAAAACATAAAGGTCGGAATGCTGTAATAGTTTAATAGACCTGTATAAAGTTCTGGACTTTGTACAGGTCTATATATTTTATTGTTGCCCTTTAAATTCCAATAACCTGCAATCAGATATTTTAAATCAGATAAAAGTGCTATTACATGGCGCCTGAATGAATTATCTTGCGGCATTATGCAGGATACGGTTTCTTATCAGGAGTTATATCGTTTTACCAACTCGGTTTTTCTTAAAATGGGTTGCAGCACAACGGATGCTGCAACGGCTACCCAGGTATTGCTGTCGGCAGATTTGCGGGGTATTGATAGTCATGGTGTTGCCAGGCTTACAGGCTATGTTCGCCTCTGGGAAGCGGGTCGCATCAACACTTCACCCGATATCAGGATTGTTCACGAGACACCGTCTACTGCTGTTGTGGATGGCGATGCCGGTCTGGGTCTGGTGGTTGCCCCATATGCTATGCAGGTAGCTATCGGCAAAGCCAAAATAGCAGGCACAGGGTGGGTGAGTGTGCGCAACTCCAATCATTTCGGCATTGCTGGTATACACGCTATGATGGCGCTCAAGCATGATATGACCGGTATTGCGATGACCAATGCCAGCGCATTGGTTGCTCCAACATTTTCGGTAGAAAGGATGCTGGGAACCAATCCTATTGCAGTGGCCATACCCGCAGGAGATCAGCCGCCGTTTATTGCCGACTTTGCTACAACTACTGCGGCCAATGGTAAGCTGGAAATACTGCAGCGTAAAAATGAACCTGCACCATATGGCTGGGTACTGGATAAAGAGGGCAAAGATTCGGATGATGCCAACGAACTGAAAAAGGGTGGCCTGCTATTACCGCTAGGCAGCGACCGCGAACATGGCAGCCACAAGGGATATGCTTTGGGTAGTATTGTTGATATATTTTCGGCTGTGCTGAGCGGAGCAAGTTATGGACCGTGGGCGCCGCCATTCCCTGCTTATGTACCAATGCCTGAAGATATGCCCGGCAAAGGATTAGGTCATTTCTTTGGCGCTATGCGCGTCGATGCATTCCGGCCCGCGGAAGAGTTTAAACAGCATATGGATCAATGGATAGTCCGCTTCAGGAATGCAAAGCCGGCACCCGGCCATGACAAAGTACTGATACCCGGTGACCCGGAGCGCGAAATGGAAACTTTAAGAAGTGTTGAAGGAATTCCTCTGCCTGAAAGCCTGGTTAAAGAGTTAAAAGAAATTGGTGATAAATTCGGCGTTAAGTTCTGAAGCACATTACAAATCAATTCTTCGTATTCATAACTTCAAATAAGAGATAACTTTTTCCCTCAAACTGCATCATTAGTGGTGATTCTTTATACTAGGGTAGTCCCCGGTGTGTGTTTTCATGTGCCTGAATATGAAGATGCGGCTCTATGCTAAACCCCGAATTACCCGCCAGTCCCAGGGGCTGGCCGGCTTCTACTTTTTCTCCCTCTTTCACAAATACCTTTCCGAAACTGAAATGCCCCATGAATACATACATATCATTCGTTTCCAGCAGCACATGATTGGTATTGGTCGGGCCTCTTTTGCGGATTGGAGGTATGTTATCCGGATTGTTGGTGGCTACATGCTTTACTATGCCGGTACAAGGGCTGTAGATGGTATCCTGAAATATTGCATAGTCATCAAGCCTGGTTGAAAATACTGAATTTGCCCTGTTGCCTGCATTATTCAACTTTACAATATCCATTGCAAATATTGCCCCCCTGAGTCCATAATGAAATGCATTTGCAGGTAATCCCTTTCCGCCTTGTAAAACGAAATATCTTCCGTTTTTGAAGGGTAGCCTAAGATGGGCTATCCGGTATGAATTCCTGATTGTTCCAGTGAAATAGAGAACAGACAACATGAAAAATACCGCCGAAATTAACAGGCTGAAAAATGCTTTTGTAGCAGATCGTTTTACCTGTACAACCGATGGCCTCCGGGCGATTCCGAAAATAAATAGGGTAACATAGATGATTGCAAAAATGTAATCCAGATAGATACTTAGGAACACCCACGCGCCATACAGGTAAATGAATGAGGCTATCGAAGCCGATAATAATATGGCTGGCCATCCTTCAGTTATTCCTGCTCTTACACCACGCCGTAAGATCAATATGCTGATCAGGGCGAATAAAAGTGTAAGCACAGAAAGCAGGTATGGAATCATTATCTTATCAATTGTATAATTATAAGAGGTACTAATCAGGACTAATTCGGCATTTCACCTTTTTTCACCTGCACCGTTCCTTTGGGTTTGGTGATCTGGTACCAGGAGAAATCACTGTTGGCTTCCATGCCTATGCCATATAAAATCTCTGTTGGTGTGGTTATTTTAACTTCCTTTTCGGTAAAGAATTTCTGAATACTCTGGTTCCAGACAAGCTCCTCTGTATTGAGTTGCTGGCCCTTGGTGCTTTTTATCTGTACATTACTCCATACCAGCACATTGCCCTCACTTTCGTAGTACCTGCATGAGTCGGCTGTCAGTACATTGGCAACCTTGCCGCTGTCGTCAAAAAATTCTGCTTTCAGGTGGTTGTTCATGTCTATGTACGAAGGTTTTGCTCCTTCATTACGCACAAACTCCTTCGATGAAACCCGCATTTTTATCTTTCCTTCTTTACTGTAAATAAAGGTAACATCACTGGCCCGGTCCTCCTGCATATTGTTTCTGATGGTTAGGGCCCTGATTTTTTCAGGATCGTTATTACAGGCAGTTACAGCACAAAACAAAACACCCGGAATAATCATCCGGGCCATTGCAATGAGATAATATTTTGCGGAGCGATTAATCATACCTGCGCTTAACAAACCACTTATTGTTGAGGGATACGCCAAATGAAAACCTTACATAAGTTTCTTGCAGGAGGCTGTTGGTTGTAGTACCCAGGCGACCAATGTCGAAAGCCATATGTACACGCGAGAATGAGCGGCGAACAGGCAGGCTCGCTCCCAGTGTTACACCATAGCAGGGTATCTGCGTGCCTTGTATTTTTATATAGTCAGCGCCATAATAAACGCCATATCTGTAGGTTACTCTCGAGAAATAATTTCTGAGGTTATTGGCATCAGGAATATACTCGCCACCAAGACTTAATTTATACGATTGTGCACTGATGCCTGTGTTCATGGTAGAATCCAGAGAACTGTTATAACCACTCCATTGCGATGATGCAAAGTCCAGGCCTACCGACCATTTGTCATTTTTACTCAGCATAACACCCAGGCAGAATGACATGGGCAATTTGAGCTTACCGTGCTGTTCTCCTGAATTGCTGATGGTATCGTTAACAACAGTATCGCCAAAGTTATAACTGCTTATCTGGAACGCATTCATCCGCTGTGTGAGGCTCTGGCTCAGGGCAAGTGTTCCGCCAATCCGTATTGTATAATTTGAGTCCAGTTTCTTTTCATACATCAGACCTGCTTTCCAGGCCAGGCCGCCCAACTGGTTATAAGTAGTGTATTGGGCTACGTTGGCTCTGTAAATAACATTTGGGTCAATCGGCACAGATGCGGTAGTATTATGGATATTCCCAAACATATAACCCAGGTTGCAGCCTATGCTCAGTCCTTTATACCGCCATGCGCCACCCATGTAAGCATAGTTCAATCCGCCTTCTCCATTATAACTCCTTACCACCTGGCCGATGGGAGAAATGGGCGAAAACAGGGTATCAACCATGGCATAATATACATGCGATACCGGTTTGAATCCAATCGTAAATCCTGCATGTTTATTTACAGGAAATCCAAGAGTAAAATAGGATATGGTCGAAGTACCTGTGGTATAGGTTAAGCCGGCTCCGTTGGTTATGGTACGGGTATTGGCATTTAATCCTAATTCAAAAATGGTCTGTTCCATGTATGAATAGGAAGCCGGATTATCGGTATTCATTTCATAAGGATTCTCAAAAGCCGAAGTGGCATTGCCCATTCCTCTCAGAACAGTACTGTTGCCATTCATCAACTCTCCGATACCATATTTGGAGTAAGGATTATTCTCACGCCCGTTAGTCGGATTACTGGTTGACCCTGTTTGGGCAAATCCTGTATTGCCAGCAACAACCAGTAAAACTAAAAGCAGGAATTTAGCGTGGGAATGAAACATTATAGTTTAAAATTAAATTTAATCCCTTCAACAATAAGTCAGGGTCAGCAAATATCTTACTTTTAATCTTGCTTGCAAAGAAAGGCGCATCACCGCCCGTTAATATGGCGTTAAAATCAGCGAACTGGTTTTCATATGCTTTCATCATGCCCTCAATTTCAGCCACCATACCGTTTACTGCTCCGCTGCGCATACAGGTCTCCGTATCATAACCAAGTAGTATAAGATCTCCATCCGCGCTAATCTCAGGAAGTTTTTCTGTAAGGGTATTCATCGCTTTGAGGCGCATATTCAAGCCTGGTGAAATTGCTCCTCCCCTGAAAGTTTTATTCTTCTGCATCAGGTTGTAGGTCACACAGGTACCCATACTGATAACCAGGTTGTTTTTATCAGGGAATGAGCCATAGGCGCCATTTACAAGCGCCAGGCGGTCTGGCCCGAGCGTGTCAGCGGATAGATAGGCATTGTTGATTGGTGTACGTGTATGTCCATCAAGAACTATCAATGATTTGATCCTTCCTTTTATCAGGTCGGCAAGTTCATTGTCATGATGCACCACCGAACACAATATCGCCTTAACAGGTTTGTAGGTATCGAGTATATCAGTTATTTTTTCAAGAGAAGATGCTGCACTGAAAATGAATTGTTTGGTCAACTTATCATTATCAAATATTGCGGCCTTTATATTGGTATTACCCCAATCCAGGCAAAGATTTATGGACATCTGATTACGATTTTTTTTGTAAGGGGAGCAAATTAATAAAAATTCACCCGATTGATGCAAGTAATTTTTTAAATCCGGAAATTGATTTCATTTTACCAGTTGAAAAAAAACATAGGCAGTAATTCGCAATGCATGGGATGCCTCCTATACAGATATGAGGGGAAAATGCGAAAAATGACATACCTTTATTTTTTCTGTAATATTACTCTGTTTTGCCATCAACCGGCAATTCAAATAAACCAAATCGAACGAATATGAGCAAGACAATTCATCCTACCCTGATTTTGGCTATAGGCTTTTTCATAATAAATCTGATTCCTTCCGCACCATTAAATGCTCAATCCCGTATTGTTAATACCATTGCAGGAGGCACAGGTACTGGTTTTTCTGGTGATGGCGGCCCCGCTGTATCTGCACAGATTTCTACACCATGCGGCCTCGCCCTGGACAGGGCAGGGTCTTTATATTTTGCCGATGAATTGAATCACAGAATTAGAAAAGTAAATTCTGCCGGGCTCATAAGCACTGTGGCAGGAAGTGGCCCTGTCGGCATGCCTGTTGGCTCTTATGGGGGCGATGGCGGGTTGGCCGTCTCTGCGTTTCTTAATGCTCCCTTTGGTGTGGCGGTTGATACATTCGGGAATATTTACATTGCCGATAACCAGAATTACCGTATCCGTAAAATAAATACTTCCGGTATAATTTCCACAATCGGAGGTAATGGTATTGCCGGATATACCGGCGATGGCTTAGCGGCTACCAATGCAAAAATAGGGTACACCCATAGCCTCACCATTGATGTATATGGCAATCTTTATTTTGGTGATATCGGTAACTTCGCGGTACGCAAAATTAATACCGCCGGCATTATTACTACCGTGGCCGGTACCGGAACCTCAGGGTTTTCGGGCGATGGAGGAATTGCTACCAATGCTAAATTGAATAATCCCCGTGGTGTAAAAGTAGATGCTGCTGGTAATGTATACATTGCCGATGTTGGCAACAACCGGGTAAGAAAAGTGGATGCATCCGGCAATATCAATACAATAGCGGGTGGAGGTGCCGCCACGGGCAGCGGCGTACCGGCTACATCAGCTGCTCTTCCCAACGTATGGGATATAGCATTGGATGGTGCTGGTAATTTATACGTGGCAGTTACTGGTGGTGAGCGCGTCAGGATGGTTGATCCCTCTGGTTATATCTACAATTTTTCCGGTTCGGGTGCATTAGGCTATACCGGAGATGGTTGTCTTGCCGATACTGCCCGTTATCATTCACCCAGGTATCTGGTTGTGGATACCTCAGGCAGTGTGTATGTCTCCGATGCCGATAATGCCGCTATCCGTAAAATATCAAAGAATAATACGCCATTGTTTACAGGCGGGCATAATATCAGTCTGTCAATGTGCATGGATACTGTTTTGGACATTGGTGTGCCTCTTTCCATTTCAGATACAGATGCTAATCAATGGGAGAATTGGAGTTTAGGTACTCCCCCTGCTCACGGCACTGCGGTTACTTCTTATTTTGGTATCTCAGGCGGCGGCACTTATATACCGTCCGGAATGTACTATACGCCAACTACCGGATTTACCGGAACCGATGTTTTCAGTGTTGTCGTCAAGGATTGTGGTGGAGCTTCAGATTCAACCACAGTTTCTGTTACTGTATCAAATTGCGCCCTGGCTGCTACCGCAATTAAATTACCAACTCAATCCTTAAACATTTACCCTAATCCCAATAATGGCAGTTTTGTTTGCAATCTTACCAGTGCTGATTGCCGGGAGGTTTCCTATATTATTACCAATTTATTAGGTGAAAAAATAAAGGAGATCACAACCTTCACCAATACATCCGTAAACATTGAAACGGGCTTGCCCGCAGGTGTATACTTCATTACAGCAACAACCGGTAGCGGTAATTACAATACCCGGTTTATCGTCAGGTAGTGGCTTTTAAAAACAGTTCAAATAGAAGGCGGAGTACTTTGGGTATTCCTCTTTATCAAAACAACAGAAATTATGATAGCGTTTTTAGGAATGGGCCATCTGGGCGCCAATTTTGTGCAGGCATTGCTGAAAAAAGGGAATAAGGTGAATGTATGGAACCGTACGCCTGTTAAAGCCAGGCAACTGGAGGCATTTGGAGCCATAGCTTTCGATCATGTTGCCGATGCCGTGCGTGGTGCTGCCAGGATACACCTCACACTGAAGGATGATGCCTCGGTAAATGAATTGCTTGAAATAGCCAGTACCGGTTTTGAACCCGGTGTGCTCATTGTCGATCATACCACCACCTCGGCACACGGGGCGCTGGAACGTACAGAACTGTGGAAGAGCAGGGGGTATACATACCTGCATGCACCCGTTTTCATGGGACCACAAAATGCGCTGGAAAGTACCGGTAGCATGCTTGTTTCGGGCGACCCGGATGTGATAACTGCTATTGAACCGGAACTGGCTAAAATGACTGGTAAGGTCATCAACTTTGGTGCAAAATGCAATACTGCTGCCGGAATGAAACTGATTGGCAACCTCTTCCTGATAGCAATGACTGCTGGTGTGGTCGATTCTTTTGCCATGGCCAAATCCCTGGATATTGCACCGGCCGATGTACTTCAACTGTTTGAAGCATGGAATCCGGCTGGCAGCCTTCCGGCACGGCTCAGGAAAATTACATCCGGTACTTTTGAACAACCCACATGGGAACTGAACATGGCCCGCAAGGATGCACGATTGATGATAGAAGGCGCTGAGTTGGGCAATCAAAAACTAATGACCATTCCAGCCGTAGCGGCCGAAATGGACAAATGGATACAAGATGGTTTTGGCACTTTCGACTGGACAGTGATCGCCAAAGATGTCGTTTAAGAATGTTGATGAATTAAAATACGAAAAATGGGAAAGGTGTTAGCGCTTATCGTTGCTTTGCTATTGGCGAATGCAGCCTGTTGTCTTGCGCAGGACAAGCAAATCATTCCAAACAATGGCCAGCATGGCCATGCTATGATCAAGCCGGCCAACTTCCAGGTTAAGATCGGTGACATTAGTGTTGATTCAACTTTTGTTTCACTGGATCAGATCATGGCTAACCCTCGTTTGGTACCTGTAAATCCAGATGTTAAGATGCTTAGCTTTTACCTGAGTATCAAATTGAAGGGTAGGGATATTGTTGGTCCTTTCTATGGCACAGGTCCCGATTTTACCGAAGAAATGAAGAAAGCCATTCGTATTACTTATGGAAAACCGGAAACAGAAGCGCTTATTATCGATGATATGAGATTGCTATGTAATGGTGGCGACACCTGCAAGGCTTCACCAATTTTTAAAAGAGGTAAACGCAAATGATGCTTATCTGGATCAGGGGAAATAACTCTTGTCCACCACCTTCATATGATGCCATACATGCCCCGGTATTATGTACCCCAACGCCCGGGCCGTAACCGTATAGCTCACCGCATCGGCAGGGAAAATGCTCTGCTCATCAGTAATATGGCTGAACAAATGAACCGTTGCGGCACGAATTACTTTGAATTCTTCAATCAGATCAGCCATTGTTCTGTGCGCAACATTTGAGTTGGCCATATACAGATGGTCATCCATGCTATGCAGCGGGGTAGTATTGTCGCCTCTTGCAGCTACCAGTGCCCTGTAGGCCATAACACGCTCCACGTCATTTATGTGCATGAGTACCTGGGGGATGGTCCATTTATCCTCAGCATATTTGTAGCTGAGTTTGTCCGCTGGTATATTTTCAAAGTAGCTGATAGCCTCGTTGGTATTCCTGGTCGTCAATTCCATAAAATCTCCTTCAGGAACCATATCAATGTATCCCTGAAAATAAGGATTGTATTCGCCGGGCAGTGGTTTTTCCATAATAATAAATGCTTCTTAAAATGAAATTAATATCTTTAATCCTAACCACAAAGATTTAAAATGGAAACTCCATCTTATGGCCTTGCAACGATAAATGAGTTTTATGACAGTGTTGAAATTATAATACCTGCCAAAAAGAATTGGGCAATTATCATCTTCTGCTGTGCGTGGCTTTGTGGTTGGGTGTTTGGAGAAGTGACAGCAGTCGGCACCGTTTTTGGTATTGGGGGCCATGCTGGTATAGGTTTGTTTATGTTGGTTTGGCTGGTTGGCTGGACCATTGGCGGCGTCATGGTTCTGCGGGCTATCATTTGGCAACTCTTCGGCCAGGAGATTATTACTGTTGGAAATGGAGAACTTAGTATAGCTAAAAAACAGGATTTTTTCTTCAAGCCTAAAACATTCAACCTTTCTGATGCCTGCGATTTCAGGGTACAAGATAATGATAACAGCTACTCTATGTGGGGTAGCCGCAGAAGTGATCCTTTTAATATGAAAAACGGAGGGGTAATTTGGTTCGACTACGGGCTCAAAACGGTCAAATTCGCAAATGGCATTGATGAGGCTGAGGCGAAATACATCCTCAAAAAATTGAAAGATAAAAAAATACTTTCAGAGGCCAATTTTGCGCCAAGGCCGTACCAGTAAATGAAAATGCCGGACAATAGCCCGGCACTTTTATAATATTCCTCAAATATTATTTATTCCACCAGCTTTGCATCCTCTACAAGTACGCTTGCTTTGTTATTCAGCATTTCCACAAATCCGCCGCTGATCTCATAGGTTTCCGAATTGTTATTCTTATCCTTGATCACTTTCATCTTGCCCTTACCCAGAGCAGCTATAATAGGAGCGTGGTTTTCCAGCATTTCAAAAGAGCCCTCAGTGCCCGGCAACATAATACCGTACACATTGCCGCTGAATACTCTCTTTTCGGGTGATAATATATCTAATTGCATAAACCCCAAACCCCTTAAGGGGCTTTTTCATCAATTCACAACTCTTGCGAATCTCTGTTTGTTAACAATATTGTTTTTTCCACTCGCGCCCATCAGGAAATATTGGTAGTACCCCTTCAGGGGCGGAGGGGTATTAATTTTTCGCCTGCTGTATCAGCATTTTACCCTTAGCTATCGCATCATCGATTGTACCTACAAGGTTGAACGCTGCATCCGGATACTCATCAACTTCACCATCCATGATCATATTGAAACCACGGATTGTTTCTTCGATTGGTACCAGTACACCCTTAAGACCAGTGAACGCCTCGGCCACATGGAATGGCTGAGACAGGAAGCGCTGCACTTTACGTGCACGTGCTACCGTTAGCTTATCTTCTTCGCTCAACTCATCCATACCAAGGATGGCGATGATATCCTGAAGTTCCTTATAGCGCTGAAGGATCAGTTTCACGCGGTTGGCGCAATCATAATGCACATCACCAACGATCAATGGAGTAAGGATACGTGAAGTAGACTCAAGTGGGTTAACCGCAGGATAGATACCAAGGTCAGCGATCTTACGATCCAATACCGTTGTCGCATCAAGGTGAGCGAAGGTAGTAGCCGGAGCCGGATCGGTAAGGTCATCCGCCGGTACATAAACCGCCTGTACAGATGTGATAGAACCATTCTTGGTAGAAGTGATACGTTCCTGCATCAATCCCATTTCGGTTGCCAGTGTTGGCTGATAACCCACCGCTGATGGCATACGACCCAGAAGAGCCGAAACCTCAGAACCGGCCTGTGTGAAACGGAAGATATTATCTACGAAGAACAGGATGTCTTTTCCTTTACCTGTGCCATCTCCATCACGGAAATACTCGGCAACGGTAAGACCCGAAAGCGCCACACGGGCACGTGCTCCTGGTGGCTCGTTCATCTGTCCGAATACGAAGGTTGCTTTACTTTCTTTAAGTTCGTTCAGGTCAACGGTGCTGAGATCCCAGCCGCCGCTTTCCATGCTGTGTTTGAATTTAGTACCGTAACGAACGATATCTGCTTCAATCATTTCACGCATCAGGTCATTACCCTCACGTGTACGCTCACCCACACCTGCAAATACCGAAAGACCGGCATATGCCTTTGCGATGTTGTTGATCAGTTCCTGGATCAATACGGTTTTACCCACACCTGCACCACCAAACAAACCGATCTTACCACCCTTTGCATAAGGCTCGATAAGGTCAATTACTTTGATACCTGTATATAATATCTCAGAAGAAGTACTCAGATTTTCAAACTTAGGAGGTTTATTATGGATAGGGCGGCCACCGGTTTTATCGCACTGTGGCAAACCATCAATGGCGTCACCGGTTACATTAAACAGGCGTCCGTTGATCTGCTCGCCGATCGGCATAGCGATAGCCTTACCTGTATCGCGTACTTCGGTGCCACGCACAAGACCTTCAGTACCATCCATGGCTACAGCACGAACGCTGTCTTCTCCCAGGTGCTGCTGTACTTCAAGTACCAGTTTGTCGCCGTTTTCGCGGGTAAGTTCAAGGGCATTAAATATTTCGGGCAGCTTTCCGCCATTTCCAAAATATACGTCCACAACTGGCCCGATGATCTGTTTGATTTTACCTACATTCAACATAAATATCAGTTATAATATAATAAAGTCCTTGAAATTTCGTGCAAAGGTAAGGGGTAAAAAATAAAAAAGGAAAAATAAAATGGGAAAATATGGAAAATAAAAGGTACGAACTTTGATTTACGGGATTAATTTATCTTTATTTCATATCTTCTCTCGGTAAAACAGTCTGAATTCAGGATAAGTGTTCATTTTGCAGCTTGATATTTTAAATATATTGCTTCGTTCTCTGCTGCATCTTTTAAAACATATATGCTGAATTAGCGCTTAGGAACGTTGATGAAATAAGTTCCACCATATTGCGAAGTTATATTTCTTTTATTAACTGCCATAGCTTTAGCGAAGGCATGTTTTATGAGGCATGCCCGCAAGGGCACGAGCGCAGCTATATCTGCGAATAATGAATTATTTTAAGACTTTTGCAACGAAATAAAAATGGGATAGAACGAGAAAGATGGTGGGAGTTATTTTCTTCGTTCCTTATTTTATCTTTCTTCCCGAAAAAGTCTCCGTACTGGTAGTAACCCCACTAAAAACAGTACTCCAATTCGTAGATTGGGAGTGGAATATGCTGTCCTTTCCTGGTAAATAACGGATTTGTATTTCCCAGCCACCTGCATATTGCCAGCCGCCTGTATATTTTAAATCATACGTGTTCGAACTGCTGAACCTGAAAGTCAAATCAGATACAATATGGCTATAGCCCGATTTTGCAAAATATTGAAACGAATCACTGAACGGCCCGCCGGGAACAGCTTTCACAATGAAGGTATCGTAAATTATTGTTGTATCAATCTGGTAGTCATTTGGGAATAAGCCGCCGGAATGTGTCTCAACAGAATGGTAGGTGCCTGCATACATTCCGGTAATATCTTTAAACGCAGTTGTTTTCGATTTGCTGCAGCAAGCAAAAATCATCACGGCAAAACATGCAGCAATGAAAATAATGGATGATTTATATACCGGTTGCATTATTCAAAAATAAGTAATTCTCAGTACGAAAATCCGGACTATTAATTCAGCGGAGCCTCGATTCAGGCACATCGCTTACTTATTATGCATTTTAAGGTGTGCAATTTCCTTCTGGAGGTGCAGTAGCGTGGCCTGGATATCCAACAGAATTTCTGATTCCTTCTTTTCTATATCCTGTTCTTCTTTATTCTCCCCCTGTATTTCGTCTACGTCTTCCTGTATCTCGTCCACATCCCCCTGAATCTCATCCACATCCTTCTGTATTTCTTCAATGTCTTCACCTATTTCCTCAATGTCTTCACCCAGGCCCTCAATATCCTCACCCAGTTCTTCAATGTCCTCACCTATTTCTTCAATGTCTTCTCCCAGTTCCTCAATGTCTTCCTGGATGATTTCAATTTTCTGGTTGTTCATATTTATAGACATCTGTATAAATATGGAAAGGTAAATAGCCTCCAGCGACACAATGGTGGTCAGTACAAGAAACATGCGGTCGAAACTCACCAAACCCAGCCATGGTAGCGCAAAAGAAACAGCAAACAGCAGGGTGTGCAATGTTACAGAAGCAGTGGACCCAACCCATCTGGTGATATTGGAAGCGCCTTTCTCCATTATTATCTTTTGCCGCTCTTTTATCCCCATTGCCCGGTTATTTAAGGCCCTAAAGGTAAATAATACAAGGCATCTTTGAGAAAATTTATCCTTGTTTTGGTTTCTGCTTCGCCAAAAGGCTTATTGGCAAAGGGTTTGAGGTTTTTCGCCCGTGTTGGAGTTCTTCCCCCACACGCTCGCGCCGGGCAACGCTCTCCGCTCCTGCTCTCCGCACTCGCCTTCCTCTCCGCTCCCGCTCTCCATACTCACCTTTCCCGCTCCTCATATCGCTCCCGCTCTCCGCACTCACCTTCTCCGCTCGTGTTAGAGTTTCACAAGACCGGTAAATCATTAACTTTTCTATCATGGCCTGAAAACGCAGTTTGATAGGCAGAATGAGTTGTTTTTTTACATCTGTTCCTGAATTTGGTTGATACTGCAAGATAATTTTTATAATTTCGGGAAAACTATATCTATGCGACTTCTACTGTTCATTTCATTTGCGTTGATCTCTCTTACTACTTCGGCACAGCCATCGAAGGTATCTTTTGGTAAAGTGAATAAACTAGGGGCCTACGAGTTGGGCGCTTCATTCAATGATCTGAAAGTGTTGCCTGGATTTAAATACGATACAGGGAGAAGTAAACCTGAAAAAGGAATTAACGTGGGAAAGATTATTGACAAAAATGTATTTGAGCAGGCTACTATTCAACGCCTTACATTCCACAAAAACAAGCTGGTGCGGATATCTATTATTATGGGAGATCCGAAATATACCGAAGAGCAAACAAAAGCTCTTGTAGCCAAGCAATATGGTGACCCTGGCGGAAAGCAAATGTTTGGTGACAATCTGATGTATATGTGGCCCGGCTCAATAGGCACAATAATGATATTGACTGCAGATGGTGGACGCCAAATGGTAACCCTTACAGATAATGACAATAGTCACTTTGTGGAATGATTTCGCCCGTGTTGGAGTTCTTCTCCAACACGCTCGCTCCGGGCAACGCTCTCCGCTCCCCGTACTCATTTTTCCCTCCGCTCCCGCTCTCACCTTTCTCCACACTGCCAAATTCAGTCTCCATACCCCTAGCCAGCAATGTCATTAACTTAAGGAAGTCCGTAGGACTTCAATGTTTGTAGCCGCCAGTGAAACTGGCGGAAAACAGACGTAAAGACCGACCCCGTAGTGGGTCGAATGTACCTTGGGAGATACCGAGGTTGCTTAAGTTAATAATATACCCCTTGCCAGAAGGGGTCTATTATTAACACGAAAGGATGATCAACGCCATGCCCGCCTTATTTCTTCACAAATATCCCATCTCTTTTTTTGTCTATTCTGCCGCCATCATAACCACATACACCCATTCTTGGAGAGTTGATCACAGGTAATGACGAATAATCGGCGAAATCCTCGCAGGTTTTGGCATGCTTTTTAGCGCATTTTTTACAAAACAGGCTGGGATCATAACAGGTAGTACATATTACTGCCGCCGGTTCTTTACCGCATAGATCACACATGATTTCAAGGGGTTCATTACGGCTCAGCAGTTCAATCCCGGCGGGGCATTCTACCGGAAAAACCTCCTTCACTGTTAGCAAAAGTGAAGTGGTGCTCCCAAAATCATATTCATATTTTAGTTTGGTATCTTTTTTAAGTATTTCTTTGGTACTGGATTCCATAAATTCATCATCATCATCATCCGATTCCATTGCATCCACATCAAATATCGAATACCTTTTCCTTTCTTTTGGGTTTGTAAATGCACTCATGTGTCCGCAGCAGTCAAGCCATATGGCGCGAAGAAAGCCATCTATCTCAGCCATAAGCGTGTCGCCGTCTACCCAAAGATTTAAAAAATAAAGGCCGCGAGGCACATCATCCTCAATCCTTACATGAAAGGAGATGCCCGGTTTCATCACCTTGGCCTGTTGCTTCAGGTGGGTATTTAAATGTCTCGAAATACCGGCTTTTGAAAATTCAGCATTACAAAAGAAACATTTCCCGACAGACTCAATTGTGTCCATAAAAATTGATTTAGAAACAATTGCAAGATATAAAAGTTAGCTAAAAATCAGAAAATAATAGCCCTGTTTTTCACATAAAAATGAAAAATCATACCTGCTGATATTCCGCAAAAAAGGGATTTCCCAAATAACCACCAACCAGATGCCAAATCCACCTGAACCTGCATTTTTGTGGGGCTGTTCAACATTAATTGGCATAAAAATAAAATAGTCAAAAAATTTGGAAAAATCAATTAAGTAATTTACCTTTGAGTTGCGGTTTTAATAAAGGCATGATGAAAATATTCTATGAGCCAGCAAATGTCAGAACACAGAAATTGCACACTAAACACCCAAATGCGCAATTTACAGTAGTTAATTGATTGACTATCAATAAAAAAATGTACAACAAAATATTTTTTGGGTAGTGTGCAATTCTCTGAATAATCAAATTAGTGCCATTGCATACAAAATTGCACACTAAACACCGAAATGCGCAATTTACAGTAGTTAATTGATTGAATATCAATAAAAAAATGTGCAACAAAATATTTTGCACAGCAGTGTGCAATTTCCCCGAGATGAACAACAAATTCAATCATATAATCATATAATCATACAAATCTTGGTTCAGACATTTTTTGCACACAAAATTGCACACTAAACACCCAAATGCGCAATTTTCAGTAGTTAATTGATTGAATATCAATAAAAAAATGTGCAACAAAATAATTTTGGGTAGTGTGCAATTCTCTGAATAATCAAATTCGTGCCATTGCACACAAAATTGCACACTAAACACCAAAATGCGCAATTATTTGGAGTTAATAGATTGATTCCCAATAAAAAACTGTGCAAGAAAATATTTTCAAAGCCGTGTGCAATTATCAGGACGATACATTTCAAAATCGCCTTCAATCAGAGCTGCTATGTTTTCGCCCGTGTTGGAGTTCTTCTCCAACACGCTCGCGCCGGGCAACGCTCTCCGCTCCCGCTCTCCGCTCTCACCTTTTCGCCCGTGTTGGAGTTCTTCTCCAACACGCTCGCACCGGGCAACGCTCTCCGCTCCCGCTCTCCGCACTCACCTTTTCGCCCGTGTTGGAGTTCTTCTCCAACACGCTCGCGCCGGGCAACGCTCTCCGCACTCACCTTTTCGCCCGTGTTAGAGTTCTTCTCCAACACGCTCGCACCGGGCAACGCTCTCACACTGTTTCTCTGCACTGTTTCTCAATTCTCATCTTTCCCTCATATTGGAGTTCTCCATAATTGGTAGATTGCTAATAGTGTGTATCTTCGTCCGCAAAATTTTATATCTTATGAAAGGTCTGTTAAGCGCCTCAATGGCTGTTTTATTTGCGCTGATTTGCTTTACTTCATGCAAAAAAAGCAGTAATAATAATGTTTATGGCAACAAAATTATACTCTCTCCACTTGTAGTAAATGGCAACACTGTCACGCTAAAATGGTCAAAGCTGCCTGCTGATTCATTGACATCCTATCTTATTGAAAGAGTTACTGACACTGTAAGCAACTATATGACTTCAACCATAACTGTAGATAAGAACACTAATCAGTATGTCGATACCCTTCCGTTAGCGCCATATGTGCAATACTATATTACTTCAGTGCGGACAGGTATTTATTCAAGGGTAACCAGCAACAAAATTACCTATGCAAGGCAGGACATCAGCTTTATGCTTATCACACCTAAAGATGCAGTAGTTGACAGGGCCAGCCACATGCTGTATATTTATAGCAGTACCGGGGATATTATAAAATATGATTTGCAAGGCAAAAATGTTGCTAAACAAATATCAACTTCAGCCAACATCGGGTATTGCGACATTGGGGTATATAACGGCACAAAGGAGTTGTATGTGCCAAGAAGTGATGGTTGGTTATTTATTTATGACGCCACCACTTTAACCCAGATCGATCAGATCAATATCGGTAACTCATTGACAAGTGTAGTGTTTAATAATGGTGTTTTATTTGTAAGTGGCATTATCTCCTATAGCTCCAGTAGTGCGATCGTTTCCTATAACCGGGCAACAAAATCGTTGATATCTTCCCAAAGTACTTCGGATGCATCACGGCTAAAGTTAATTCCGGGAAGTAATTCTGAATTTTTGGGAGTGAGTACGTACAGTAACCCCTACTATTTCAAATTCGATAGCACAGGGCATTATGTTACGCAGCAAACCGGTTACCTTTCAGGCTATTACCTTTCACCCACTGCATTTGAAATATTTCCCGACGGCAGCAAATTTATTACATCTTCCACCGGAGTAATTGTTAGCAAGGCACTCACTTATGTTTCTTCGTTACCCCATGGAAACCTAACCTATACTTCATACGATTTTGACAATACGAACCAACTGATCTATGTCGGATGCGCAACTAATAAAATTCAGGCCTATTCACTTAGTTCCTATCAGCTAAGCAATACAATTAATACAAAGGGTTATCCAACAAAAATATTTTATGATAACGGAAGTGTAATTTCATTAAGTACTATCAATAATTATGGCTCCTATGGGAGTATCAATTATGCGTTTATCGAGCAGTTTTGATGAGTGATTAATTTAGCCGCTGTTGGTCTTATTTTTCGACCAACAGCCTTGCGCAGTGCAACGCGCTCTGCACTGTTTCTCCGCCCGGGTTCCCCGTGACGCTCTTCGCTCTGTTTCTCCGCTCTCACCTTACTCCGCTCTCGCCTTTTATAGTTTGATGTGAATTTTAAGAAGATTTTCGAAATCCCAGCTTAGGTTTGGTATAGAAATCCAACTTTTTTTCATTATTTTTACAACACTGGATTAGAAATATTTCACAAAAGGGCATGGATACTATTCATAAAACCACCTCAAAGGACGAAAAATATCTGCTAACGTTGAAAGGGCTTCGTACAAGGAATTTCAGCAGGAATCTCCCTTTGCTTTTGCTTTCAGATAAATTACCTGAAGGACAGGTTTACCGTGAGTATGCTGATGGACGCATTGAAATACAAGAGATTTTTTCTGTAGGGTCTCATTATCAGCACAAAGTAATAAGTATCCTTTCAGCCGCTGATGCCGATAAAGTCAGGCGAACTTATGGATTACTCTAAGCCAACTCTAATCGTTATTTCTGGTCCGAACGGTGCTGGCAAATCTACATATATTCAATCTATGCTTCCCGTAGAATTCGACGGTGTTTTGTCCTTTGATCGTGATAAGAATCGCCAGGGATTTGAAAAAATATTACAGGATCAGCGGGTCAAAGCAAGTGACATTTTCAGGCAATCTACAGCATTGATGGAGCAGAAATTGTTATTGGCGATGAAGGATGCAATTATACGGAAGACGCATTTTGTTTTGGAAACACCACTTTCTCATCCTGATTATTGGGCTTATATTGACTTGTTCCTAAGTAATGGCTATCAGGTTCAGCTAAATTATTTATGCCTGGATAAGGTAGCCAATTGCATTGCCAGGGTTGGGCAAAGGGTTGCAGAGGGAGGACATTACGTTGAGCCTTCAACCATAAAAGGTGTGTATAACAAGAATCTTGAGCATATTAATGCATATAAAGACACATTTGCACTTATTGAACTTTATGATGGAATGTCGATGCCTGCGTTACTTGCAAGAATCGAAAATGATAAAATTACTTATGCAGATAAGCTGGCACTTAAGAAGAATTGGGTAAAAAAAGGGTTCCCTTCTTTGGCTGTAGCTATTAAATCATTTTTACTGAAATGAAAATATTTTTACCGCTCTCCGCACTGTTTCGCTGCACTCATTTTACTGTTGCTGTCGGCTTTAGCTTCAGCAACAGCAGCATACATCACTTAATATCTCCCACATAGAACCCCCATAACTAATTCGTTTTTTTTAATTCCACGCACTTAAACCGCCAAACAATCCCGCAATTACCCCGTATAAACAAACCCATCCCCTTTAAACAGAATTACCATAATTTGCGGCAAATTCGATCTGATGAACTGGAGAATTATAGTTGGTTTGGTATTTCTTATTGGTGGTATGAGTATTTTGTACCCCTTGCTAACTGCCACCAATCCGCAAAAGATGAGCAGCAACCCCTTAATGGCCGAGGTAGGCTGTGGCATATGGATGACAGTGGGCATATTCCTCATCATCAAAGGCCTGAAGGGTAAAAACAACTGATGAGGTACTATTCATTTTGAATAGACTGGTTATAGCCTAACAAAAGGACAATGGCTAAGCCCCAAAGCAGGCAGTTATTATGTTTATTTCAATTCGTAATTGTTTCCCTAAAAATCAAGTCCTACACATTACCTTTGCGCCCTCAATATGGAATTGAAAGTTCAGATTATCAGTAAATCACCGCATCACCTTCCGGCCTACCAGACATCCGGCTCCAGCGGCATGGACCTGACCGCATGGCTCGCCGGCCCACTGCGCCTGAAGCCGATGGAAAGGAAGCTGATCCATACAGGTATCTATATATCCCTGCCGGTTGGGTATGAAGCCCAGGTGCGTCCCCGTAGCGGGCTGGCCATAAAAAAAGGGTTGACGGTAGTGAATGCCCCTGGTACCATAGATAGCGATTACCGGGGCGAAGTGATGGTAGCCATGATCAATTTATCGGGCGAAGAGCAGGAGATCAACGATGGAGAACGTATTGCCCAGATGATTGTTTCCCGCTATGAAACAGTAGCGTGGGAGCGGGTAGAGGAGCTGGACGAAACTAAACGGGGAGCGGGTGGTTTTGGCCATTCCGGAACCAGATAATAAGTAATATAAGTTTCAAAAATTAGACTGTTTTCTCAAAAGGTAAAACTCAGTTATGAATATTATTATTCCAATGGCGGGCATGGGCAAACGCATGAGGCCGCACACACTTACAACTGCAAAACCATTAATACCCGTAGCCGGCAAGCCAATTGTGCAGCGGCTCGTAGAAGATATATTGGCCACATCGAATGAGAAAGTGGATGAAATAGCCTTTATTATCGGGCCGTCATTTGGTAAAGATATCGAGAACCACCTTTGCCAGGTAGCCGAAGCGCTGGGGGCAAAAGGCAGGATATGCTATCAGGAACAACCAATGGGTACCGCGCATGCGATACTCTGCGCTGCCGAAACCCTTACCGGCAATGTGTTTATCGCCTTTGCCGATACACTGTTCAAGGCCGAATTCAATATTGATACAACTAAAGATGCCATAGTCTGGACCCATAAAGTGGCCGACCCAAAAGCTTTTGGTGTTGTAAAACTGAATGCCAACGGAGAGATTGAGGCTTTTGTGGAAAAACCACAGGAGTTTGTCAGCGACCTCGCCATTATCGGTGTTTATTATTTCAGGGATGGCGATGCACTTAAAATAGAACTACAGCGCCTCATCGACCAGAAAATAATGCAGAAAGGCGAATACCAGATCACGGATGCTATGGAGCATATGCTGAATAACGGCATAAAATTCTATACCGGCGAGGTAGAAGAGTGGTTGGACTGCGGCAGCAAAGAAAATACCATATATACCAACCAGCGCATACTCGAAATCAAAAAAGGGAAGGAGCAACTGGTGGCAGCAACATCCAAAATTGAGCATTCCGTAATCATTGAGCCGTGCTTTATTGGTGAGAACGTAATCGTGAAAAACTCAGTAATCGGGCCGCATGTATCTTTAGAAAAAGGTGTGCGGGTTGAGGATTCCCGCATTGTCAATAGTATTATACAGGCTGAAAGTGTTGTTAAAAATGCACAAATAATAAACTCCATGCTTGGGAAAAATGTAACTTACATTGATAATCCGAAAGAATTAAGCCTCGGAGATTATTCTACCCAGATATGAGTTTACACCGTCTTATATACCCGGTCTTTATCCTGTGCTTTGTTTCTATAGCTCAATATTCGCATGCCCAGGAAAAGGAAATAGGGGAGTCTTTCGAAATGAGTAAAGACGCGGTAAAGGCGAAAACCGACTCCTTGTATTTTGAGGCGGTAAAGGCGAAAATAAAAAATGATGAGCCGCTGGCCATCAGGCTGTTCGAGCAGTTTGCATCCCTGCGGCCCGAGGTTGCTGATGCCTTCTATGAGTTATCCAGGCTCAGTTACAGCGACAAGAAATTAGATAAAGCCGAGGAATACATTAAAAAAGCAATTGCGATTAATCCGCGCAATAAGTGGTATCAGGAAGAGTATGCTTCCATACTGGCCGATAGGGGTAATTTCCTTGAAGCGGCACATATTATAGCCGAGCTGTCGGTGTCACAACCTCAGGATGCCTCCTATCTCCTTACTGCCGCAGAATACTATGAGCGTGCCAAAAAGTATGATGATGCTATAGCTTACCTCGACAAGGCATTGGTGAAAAGAGGCAATCAGGAAGATATTCTGATGCTGAAAGAGCAGGTTTATCTCAGCATGAATAATGTGGAGAAAGCCGCCGATATGGTCAGGCTGATCATTGCTAAGGAACCAAGAAACGGTAAGTATTACAAATTGCTGGGAGATCTCTACGATAATATTCAATTGCCCGGAAAGGCTGCCGAAGTGTATGAAAAAGCGGAGCGAACCATTCCCGGCGATCCGTATGTGCAATATGGCAGGGCCGAACATTTTCTGAGAATCGGCGATACCACCCAATATATCGCCTACCTCAACAAAGCCATACTTAATAAAGACATTGAGTCGGAGGTACAGGTGGAAATGCTGTCCGATTTTATTCAGATCATGCCCAACGATTCAGTGATGCGCCTGCAGGGTATGCCCATTGTTAGGCAACTGGTGCTGCAGCATCCTGCCGATGCCCAGATACTCTGGATCTACGGCGATTTTCTGGAAATGAACAATCGCCACGACAGCGCCGCTATGGCCTACAGCAAATCCTTGCAGGTAAAATCTTCTGCGGCAGTATGGCGCAAATTGCTCAGGAATTTCGGCGACAGGAATGAAGCGGATTCATTGATCAAAAACAGTGAAAAATTCATCAGGCAATATCCCAACCAGGTTGATCCGCATTATTTCAATGCGCAGGGTTATCTCATGAAGAAGGACTATCCCCGAGCTATCAAGGCCGTCAACAGGGCGATAGATATGCAACCGGAAAATAATAAACAGGCAATGGGGTTGCTATACGCCTTCCTGGCCGATATTTACCATGCCGGCAAGCAGGACGATCTTTCTGATAAAGCATACGATAAAGCACTTTCGCTCGATCCCGACAATGCTTCAGCTCTGAATAATTACAGTTATTTTCTGTCTGAAAGAGGCATGCGCCTCGATGAGGCAGAAAAAATGTCGAAAAGATCACTGGACCTCCAGCCTGGCGAACCTACCTATCTGGACACCTATGGCTGGATCCTCTATAAAAAAGGCGAATTCGAAAAAGCCAAAACATATATTAAGAAAGCAATCGACCTGTCGGGCGCAAGGGCCGATGGTACATTGTACGACCATCTTGGCGATATTTATTTTAAACTGAAAATGATTGATAAAGCAGCGGAATACTGGAAGCTGGCTAAGGAGAAAGGTGTGGATGATCCGCTGATAGATAAAAAAATTAGTGAAGGAAAATTGTATGAATAGATCAGCGGGCTTTTTATTGTTGCTTTTATTATCAGCTACTTTCAGTTCCTGTTCCTTCCGGAAATTGGTAAAAGGTAAGAAACCAAAATTGTACGACTGGCATACTGTTCAGGGTAGCTCTGATTCCAACCAGATTACCACCGTTCTGCCTGTGGCTATTCCTGCCCGCCAGGATACCTCAGCTAAGCTGCCCGATCATAATACTGACCTGGTAAAACTGATGGATGAGGTGAAGCCATTATGGGCTAAAAGGCTAAGTTACCGCACTTTCAAGGGTAAAGCCAAAATGCATATGGAAGGCCCCGACAACAGCGAAGACTTTACTGCCAACATCAGGGTGAGAAAAGACAGTGTGATATGGATAAATGTAACCGCATTGGGTGGTATTTCATTTGCCAAAATACTGATCACCACCGATAGCTTTTTTATGCTCAACCATCTCCAGAAAACCGTATTTGCCATACCCCTGAGCAGCGCGGCTAAAGTGCTGCCTACTAAAGTTGATTTTGCATCGCTGCAGAACCTCATTCTCGGAGAGCCATTGCGTGGCGGCATAATAACTGATGCGGAGAAAAAAGGTGATACCATTTCTATTGTTGTTGAAGACAGCAGTTATTTGCAGCAGATAGCATATACCAGGGCCGACAGTAATATGCGCACTGCTTCCTTACGCATGCGCCGCAAGGATGGCGATGGCCCAACTGCTATGACCGACTATGGCGATTATGAAGTGGTGAATAGCAGAAAAATTTCCACCCACAGGGTACTGAAACTCGTAAACGGAAACGATAACTACCTGCTCGAAATGAATTTCATCAAAAATGATTTTGATGAAGTCATAGATTTTCCATTCAGCATTCCCCGCAATTATTCTTATAAGAAGTAATGCAGGACAACATTACTTAGTAAGACTTTCAAAATAATTCCTACAAATTAAGGATAAATTCTGTAGTTGAGTTCTGGGATGTTGGGATGGTAGCGAATTCGTTTTTTGTCCAATTGGTTTTTGTCTACTTTGATTCCGGTTTGATATTCATTCAGG
>CAIUZK010000099.1 GCA_903903635.1 uncultured Bacteroidota bacterium | reverse complement strand
TTACTGCAATTGCAATTTGCACACTGCGCAAGAAATATTTTGTTGCGCAATTTTTTATTGATAATCAAGCAATAAACTACTGAAATTTGCGCATTTTGGAGTTGAGTGTGCAATTTTGTCTGAATCAGAATTTACTGGATTTTAGAATTAACAGAATTTAATTGCGATATAATAATTGTATCCCACATTCATGTAAACTTGAGAGCGCATCGTCCTGAAACAGGTATACCTGATTAGATAATCCTGTATTTTGTTTACTGCAATTGCAAATTTGCACACTGCGCAAAAATTATTTTGTTGCGCACTTTTTTATTGATAATCAAGACCCCAAACCCCTCCCGTTGAAGAAACGAGATCTTATTCCGGGGCTTCACGGGAGGATAAATTTTCAGCTTCATAACTATTTTAATCTATGTGTTTTTTTTCTGAAATTGGGTAACATTTTGAAATTACTGTTTCACGATAGGATTATTTTATATTTATTGATGGAATTTGGAGCAAAGCTAAAATAAATAATTGGTATTTCCAAATAAATTGGATTGTTTATTTTGATGCCATGGGTTGTACCCCATGCCAGGCATATTAATGTCCTTCGGAGTATGACTGTGTCTATTGTCTAAATGGTACAATATTGTTTAGTGAGCAACAACTACACGACCGGTAGTGCGCCCGCCATTAGCTGATAATGTATAAACATACATACCTGCCGGTAACGCTGAAGTATTGATCGTAGTGTGACCGATAGTAACATTCTGAGAAGCTACAACCTGACCCAGCATATTGGTGAGGGTGATGGTAGCTGGGGTATTGTCGGTTAATGTAATATTCAGTTCATCATTGGCGGGATTGGGGGTGATACTGAGGATGCCGGAGGAGGTTTGGTTGTTTATGTTGCCTTGCGGAGGAATATTCAGGTAACCTGTTGGACATTTTATATGATATACAATTTCAGGATATTGCAGCACACTTGCATGCGTACCGGATACGGTTGATAAATTCCAATTAGGCTCGTACAAGCCACCCCAGGAAGCGCCGCTGGCGCCTTCTTTCTTAAAGTAACCGGAAGTATGATCGCCTGCACCCCAATTGTAGGGAGGAAAATCAGGAACGCCGTAGAAGCCGACATAAGCCACTGCCATGGAAAAATTACCGTATTTATGGCCTATTATGGCTGTGCCATCGGAATAACGTACTGTATCCCGGTAACCGGATGGCAGGTAGGTAGCGGGCAAAGTATCTCCGCTAATGAATGATACAGTCATAACTGCATAATTGCCAGCAATAACAGGGAAATTGATGATAGGCTCGCCCGGATGGCCTGAGGCAGGACGAGGATACTGAGTTCCTCTATAGCAATTAGCATAATTGGTATCGACCACTCTAAGCGGGAATTTATAGACCTGCGATGCCGGAACAGATATGGTAGTGCCACCAGTAAGATTTCCCGCTCTATTATTCATGCTGTCATGGCCCAGAGAAAGGTAATTGAGATTGCCCGTAGTGATACCATAATGTGATAATAATACGGGATCACTAAAAAAGCTGGTTGGATTATTGGCTGTTGGCGTACCATTACCTTGTACAAATGTTAGCACCAGCGTATCAACAATAGCAGGTTTTGAATTATTGCGACCATACCACCCTGGTACTATTACAGAGTCAATTACAAATGAATCTGAAATGGAGAGATATGCTAATGAAGGAAAGTAATATGGATCATTCCAAGCAGGATACCTGGGATCAAAGCCTAAACCACAACTTGTAAAGGGATTGCCTGCATATGGATTACCAGAGCCCACCCAATCTCCCCAAATTGTTGATGTATCTTGCCATATTGGAAGGTCAGTATGGTTTATATATGAAATTAGAGTATTATTACTTAAAATACCTCCCTCCGGTTGAGTCCAGCCAAGATAATCATACCATCTCCCTCCGCTGGACCCTATCCATGAGGTGGTTTTATGCCCTTCTTTGATAGCCTGAGGCTCCGTGGTGGTGGTGTTTAGTAATGAAGGACCGGAGATAGATTTAGCCTCCACCGCGCTACCGGGTGTAAATATCAGCCCCTTATGCGCCTGCTGGGCAGTGGCAGCGGTGGCAAAAAATATTATAGAGAGTAGCGTACAGATTTTTTTCATGAAACAAGATATTGGAGGGTGAGTGATAATAATAGAAAGTACATGGAGGA
Source organism: uncultured Bacteroidota bacterium (assembly GCA_903903635.1). Classification (GTDB taxonomy): domain Bacteria; phylum Bacteroidota; class Bacteroidia; order Chitinophagales; family Chitinophagaceae; genus Nemorincola. Next base: position 1,626 of record CAIUZK010000099.1, on the reverse strand, counting down.
TAGCCAATAAGCCACAAAAACTATGCCAGATATTAACAATACATAGAATTTATTGAAAACGAAAAAATACCAAGTAGTTGAAATTCAAGTACACCCACCATATTCAACCCGTTCCGGGTTGGGTTGAACTTTTATTTTACATGGGGCTTGTGCCCCAGCTATTCAAATTTAAGCCCGCCGGGCTATTTCTGTGTTTATTGCCTTTAACCCACAATATATCTTAGTGAGCAACAACTACATGACCGGTAGTACGCCCGCCATTAGCTGATAATGTATAAACATACATACCTGCTGGTAAAGCTGAAGTATTGATCATAGTGTGACCGTTAGTAACATTTTGATTAGCGACAACCTGACCCAGCATATTGGTAAGGGTGATTGTTGCGGGTGCATTGTCTGTAAGGGTAATATTCAGTTCATCATTGGCAGGATTAGGGGCGATAGTAAGTACGTCTGGGCTACCTTGATTTACGAAACCACCTGGTTGCCAAATAATATTGCAAGTGTAACATTTTATGTGATACGCAATTTCCGGGTATTGCAGTTTGCTTGCATGCGTGCCTGATAAGGTTGATAAATTCCAATTTGGCTCATACAAGCCACCCCAAGCTGCTCCACTTGCGCCTTCTTTCTTAAAGTAGCCGGAGGTATGATCGCCGAAAACCCAACTGTATGGGGGGAAACCAGGAACTCCTGAATAATCAACATAAGCTACTGCCATTGAAAAACCACCATGCTTATACCCCAGGATTGATGTACCATCGGAATATCGTACTGTGTCCCGGTAACCGGATGGCAGGTAGGCGGCGGGCAAGGTATCGCCGCTAATGAATGAAACCGACATAGCAGCATAATTTCCCGCACTTACAGGGAAATTGATAATAGGCTCGCCCGGATGCCCTGCGGCAGGACGAGGATACTGAGTTCCTGTATAGCAATCAGAACCATTTGTATCGGCTACACTTAGCGGAAATTTATAGACCTGCGATGCCGGAACTGATATGGTTGTGCCACCGGATATGTTACCAGCTCTGTTATTCATGCTGTCATGGCCCAATGAAAGGTAGTTGAGATTACCTGTTGTGATACCATAATGTGATAACAATATGGGATCGCTAAAATAGCTGGTTGGGTTATTGGCTGTTGGCGCTCCACTACCTTGAACAAATGTCAACACAAGAGTATCAACAATTGAAGGTTTGGAATAATTGCGGTTGTACCACCCAATAACCTTTACAGAGTCTATAATAATATTATCAGATGCAGAAACAGCAATTTCAAAAGGATTGGCCCACAAATCACTCCAGGCCAAACATCTGGGATCAAAGCCCAAACCGCAACTTGTAAATGGATTACCTGCATAGGGATTGCCAGAGACTCCCAAATATCCCCAAAGTGTAGTAGTATCCTGCCAGATAGGAAGATCAATATGGGGGATATCCGTACCAAAACCACTATTATTTAAAATACCTCCTTCTGTTTGAGTCCATCCGACATAGTCATACCACCTGCGCCCGCCAGGGCCGGGCCATGATGTTGACTTATGGCCTTCTTTGGCATCTTGAGGCTCCGTGGCGGTGGTGTTTAGTAATGATGGGACGGAGATGGATTGAGCCTCTACCTTGC
>CAIUZK010000098.1 GCA_903903635.1 uncultured Bacteroidota bacterium | reverse complement strand
TTAGTTAGAGTTCGGGTCATCCAATACTCAGGTGGATGGAAGTATAAGGTATGCAATGCCCTTCGCTTAACTAATCAACTTTATTATATAACTATTCGAAATAGTTTGTAAAACCGGCGAGCGTGTGACGGAAGATATTTTATATATTATGTAAATAACATGGTAATATTCAAATGGAGAATTTTATCAGGCAGGATTGATTATTACCCGGAATTCAGCGATTGGAATTTGGATTTTGTTGGATAATTGAGGCTTGATTATTTAAATTTGGGTGGGGCTCGGTTAAAAATGAAGAAATAATTGGTGGAGCTGAGGGGATTCGAACCCCTGGTCTCCGCGATGCGAACGCGACGCTTTCCCAGCTAAGCTACAGCCCCAATACGTTAGTAATTATAACACAGACCGAAACAGTAAATTAAGCCTGATATTTCCGAAAATATGTTGGGAAATATTTGAACACAAAATGCTTTTAGGATATTTCGCGGGTTGCTTTCAGTTATTACGGATTAAGGTTTTCTAAAATACCCGTTTTCATGTTCACTCGGCGATAGTAGCAATTGCGGGCTTCTCCTTTAGAATTATGCGTGTGGCAAATACCATCAACTTTTGGCAGGACCAGATAGAGAAGCGAATTCTGCTCGCAGTTAACATATACTTCTTTTAATTCGAAGATGTTCCCTGATGTCGCACCTTTAATCCACAATTCATTTCGGGATGTGCTCCAGAAAGTCGCGATACCCGTCTTCATACTTTTCTCGAGTGCCTCTTTATTCGTATAAGCAATAAGTATTACTTCTTTGGTCTTCGCATTCTGCACAGCTACCGGGATTACCCCCGTGCTCTGGCTCACAATCGTGTTCAGTTTATCAAAGTCCAGCCGCAGTTCTTTTCCTTCTTCAAGTTCTTGCGCTGATATATTGTTAGCTTTCATTTTTTACATCCTGAATACCATATTTTAAAACCGGTCATTTGATAATTTTCAGTATATAGTCGGGGGAAATAAGTGTCAAGCTGATGAATGGGCTAAAACCATGGTTACAAATGTAAGTAATGACCGTTGCCTGTAACCTGCCTGGCGTCACTAATTAAGCCTCTCGGCCAGTATAAAGACTATACTAACGGCGTCTTGACATTATGTCCCGTTGAACATACAATCTAGGTTAGGCTAATAGAGGTAAGAGAAATGATATGTCCTGTCTGTAAAAAGGATATGTTCGTCATCGAGTACAAACGGGTTGAACTCGACTATTGTCATATCTGTAAAGGCGCTTGGTTCGATGCAGGTGAGATGGAATTGCTGCTGGAAACCGCCGGTTTGAAAGACGGCACCCAGACGGTACATGACGTGCTGAAGTTACCCGGGGCGCACACCACCGAAAAAAAGCGCCGCTGCCCGATTTGCGGCAAAAACATGAAAAAGGTTATCATCGGCGGCGAGCACGGCGTAATGATCGATGCCTGTGTACAGCACCACGGTCTCTGGTTCGACGGCGGCGAAGTCGCCGACCTGATGAAAATTGTCGCCGGGCAATCAGCCTGTAAGAAAGAAACTGAATCTGAGATTATGTGCTTTTTGAAGGATGTGTTTCAGGGCTGATTCAAGTTATTGAACGTTTATTCATATAATTCGTTATAATAGGAACTAATGGAGGTGTGTATATGTGGATTCTCATCGTAATTATTGCCATCGTTGTTATCCTGTTACTTTTCCTTTGGGGCTCCTACAACGGATTGGTCAACGCGCGG
>CAIUZK010000097.1 GCA_903903635.1 uncultured Bacteroidota bacterium | reverse complement strand
AGCGCCTTTCCGCTGCATGAACAGGTCAGGCTACCAACTTAAACTCAACCTCTTTTTGTCTACCGGTTGGGGTCCACTTCACTTATTGTGGGGATGCCATCATTGGAATCGCAAACTTATGCATCATCCCTAAGTAAAATTGGCCATGTTAATTGCAAAACTGGGGATGAACTAAAGAGACTAATGGAGGAATATTTCACGAATGTCTTCATTTTTTGTATGAATGATGAAGTTATACATACAGGTTATCAGCCGATGGCGCAATATCTATTTGCTCTATGTGTGGGTAAAATTAATTTTTAGTAAAGGATCGCACATTAAAAAAATTCATTGCCAATAAACCGGAAATTCGAAAAGACGATGTTAAGGCAACAAAAAATAGTTATTCTAGGCCATTCTGGTTTTATCGGATCGCATTTGGAACGTCTACTGTTGATGTCGTCGAATTGGGATGTAATAGGGTGTTCTTTGCCCGATATTGACCTTACTAACAAAGAGCAGGCATCACGACTGATTCCTTTCTTTTTGCCAGAGACAACATTGGTACTGGCCGCCGCTGTCAAAAGGCAATTTGGGGATACTTTAGAAGCCTACATGCAGAACATGGCAATTATTGAAAATATTTGCCGATTACTGGAAAAACACCCGATCAAGCGCGTTATATTTATGAGTTCCGCTGCTGTTTATGGTGAAGAAACTGAAAATACAAACATCAGCGAACTGACACCAGTCAATCCAACATCATATTATGGTATTAACAAATACACAGCTGAGCGCCTATTAAGAAAAGTCTGTACGGCTAATCAAAAAACTTCGTTAGTCTGTCTACGTCCGCCACTTGTTTATGGTCCGCATGACCAAGGTCGAACTTATGGGCCTTCCGGGTTTTCGGCGGCTGCACTGGACGGAACACTCATAACGTTATGGGGAGACGGGACAGAATTGCGGGAGTTCATTTATATTGAGGATCTGTGCCAAATCATTGAATTTCTTGCCGATAACGATTTTGATAGTGAGCTTAACGTAGTGAGCGGCACGCAATATTGTTTTGTTGACGCAGTAAAAATCTTGAAAGAAAAAATACCATCTCTTGAGGTTAATACTCGGCCTCGCAGCAAACAAAAGGCCAATAACGCTTTTGATGCGCGCAACATTAAAGCACTTTTGCCTGCTGATTTTCGTTTCACTTCTTTAGAAGAGGGTTTGACTAAAATACTTGATCAAAACATACCGCCATTTACCAGTGAACATTAAGGCTAACCACGATATTCCGTCATCTGGCAAGCTGCTCGCTGAACTTGGTATTCAGCCAGTTTCCAACCGTTTCTTGCCTGCCGGTAGCCTGACGGCTGTACCAAGTTTTCCTTTGCAGTTGCGAATCAATACTGACACAGGGTTGATACATCTTGGTAACCCTTTTCCAGTGGAAGAACTTAAGCCAAATTACGACTGGCTAACCTGTTTTGAGCCAGAGAATCATTTGGATGCTTTGGTACAAACGTTAATCAAACTTCCCGGGGTTACTCAAACGTCGGTATTTGGCGCTTACAGCTTTAAGGACGACTCAACCCAGCGACGGTTAGAACGACTGGGTTATACTAAAAATTGGCGAATCGATCCTTTGCAGGATCTGAGTATCTCGGATCCTTGCGCAAATGTCGAAACCTACCAGTGTGCTTTAACGCCGTCAAGGGCTGAGGAAATTCGTAAGAATCGTGGTGCGGCTGATGTGCTGATTGTTCGACATGTTGTTGAGCATGCTTATAACTTGCCGGAATTCATTGAAGCCATCAGGTGCATGGTCAGCCCAGGTGGATATATTGTATTCGAACTTCCTGACTGTGAAAGAGCTCTTGCTGCTGGTGATTGCACCACGGTCTGGGAAGAGCATATTTTTTATTTCACAAGTTTTACGTTCAGGCACTTATTGCTTGAATCTGGATTCTTGATTGTTCATTATGAATCGGTGCCGTATCCATTGGAGAATTCTCTCGTTGCAATTGTCCAGGAAGCATCGGTTAAAGGGAATGGTGTGAGCGCAGATCCTCAGGCTGTAGCTGAAGAAATAGAGCGCGCAAAGAGCTTTGCACAAATTTTGGCGAACCGCAAGATTGACGTACGCAAAAAACTGGAAACCATGCGTAGGGAGAGGGGCGCAATTGCAATGTTTGGAGCAGGACATTTATCCGTGGCTTTTATTTCACTGATGCAAGTGGCCGATCTCATTAGTTGTGTTATCGATGACAATCCCAATAAAAAGGGCCTACAGATGCCAGTCGGCGGTCTTGCAATTGTAGGTTCGGAAGTGCTCTATTCTGGTGATATTAAAGTATGCCTGCTTGGGCTTAATCCTCAAAATCAGCCAAAGGTGATTGCACAGCAGCATCTCTTCACCGAACAAGGCGGAATATTTGCTTCAATTTTTCCGAATAGCGAACTCTATTTAGAGCATATTTAATGATTAATATCCGTCGTGAAAGTGCCGAAGTGCTCTACCCTGATGAAGACATTGTCGTTATCACTCCAGCAGACATTCAAGAATTAAAGCGACTTGCGCTACTGAATCCAAGGCAGCGGGTGCGACTGTGCACACACCGCTCACCCAATGACAGATTACATGAAATGGTTATCGTTCATACGCGAGATTGTTATGTTCGTCCACATAAACATCTTCAAAAAGCCGAGTCGATGGCGATTCTGGAAGGTGATGTTGATGTCCTCTTATTTCATGATGACGGATCAATTCGCCGAATTATCCAGTTGGGAGCAATGGATACCGGGAAAATTTTTTATCAGCGATTGCCGGAAGGGATGTATCACACACTCATAATCAAGACGGAATTTCTTGTTTTTCATGAGATTATTGAGGGACCTTTCTTGCGTGAGAACACCATTTTTCCGGAATGGGCTCCTGCTGAACAGGGTGAGACTTCAAAGGAATTCATGGATAAAACTGAATTATTAATCAGGAAAAAGGGCGCACACCTATGAGCGAACAAGTTTTGAGACATGACAAGCACTGTCGTATTTGTGGCAGCAATAGAATAGTTACCATATTGCACCTCAACGATACTCCATTGGAAGATCAGTTTGTTAGTCATGCAAAAAAAGAGATAGTTCAGCCTGTATATCCGCTTGATCTTGCAATCTGTGAAGAGTGTGGTTATGTGCATCTGCCATATATCGTAAATCCTGAAGCCAGTTACGCTGATTACGTTTATGTGAGTGGTGTCACTGTCGGCTTGCGAAGCCATTATGATCAGTATGCTAAAGATATAGTTGATGATTTCGTTGTGCCAGAAGGCTCACTGGTTGTTGACTTGGGTAGTAACGATGGCTCAATGTTAGCTTCATTCAAACGGTTAGGAATGCAGGTCATTGGGGTTGAACCGGCCAGCAGCATTGCATTGCAGGCTAACGAGACAGGCTTGACTACAATCAATGCCTTTTTCACTGATAAAATTGCCGGAAAAATATTGGATGCGTATGGGGCAGCGAGCGTTGTTACAGCCAACTACATGTACGCTAATATTGATGATGTTGTAGGGTTTACTAAAAATGTAGCTAAGATTCTTAAACCAGACGGTATATTTGTTGTGCAAACAGGGTATCACCCTGAGCAGATGAAAATCAACATGTTTGATTATATCTATCATGAGCATTTCTCCTATTTCACGGTCGATGTGCTGAAAAATGTGTTTTTAAAATGTGGCATGGAATTGATTCATGTTGAAAAAATGGCTCCAAAAGGTGGATCTATTCGTGTCGTAGGGCAGTTAAAAAATGGTAACAGGTTAGTCGATTCTTCAGTTGAAAAAACGATTACTGAAGAGCAAGAAGCTGGAATGCGGAACATTAAGACATACCAAAAGTTTGGTATGGAGCTTGCGGAAATAAAAAATAAGTTACTTGAAAAGCTTGTTCAATTAAAAAGTACGGGTAAAAAGATTGTTGGCTTTGGTGCGTCTCACAGTACCACAACTTTGCTGTATCATTTTGCAATAGAGCCATTTATTGAATATCTGGTTGATGACAATGAAGTAAAGCAAGGTCGGTATTCGCCAGGCTATCATTTGCCTGTCTATTCATCGGAAAAGTTATATGAAGATTTACCTGATTATGTGGTGATACTTGCTTGGCAGCATCAAGCAAGCATAATTGCCAGGCACCAAAAGTATTTGTGTGATGGTGGACACTGGATTATACCGTTACCACAAACGCAAATACTTTAGTTAAATTCCTTTTATTTCTATAATTATACGAATGTTCTGATGGTTCTAAATGTTAATAAAAGGTAATGACAGTATATGAGCCAAAAAACAACATTAATTATTGGCGGGACGATGGGAATCGGCTCTGTTATTAAACAAGTATTGTTAGAACGAGGTGATAAAGTATACACTGCATCCAGAAGTGATTTGTCAGACGCTAATCATTTTAGGATTAATTTGCCAGACAGTATTGATATAGACAAAGCTATAAAATTAAACTATTTAGTTTTTGCACATAGGTATAGAGGTACTCAGTGGGATGATGAATTTGATATCAGCGTTAAAGCTGTAGATAAGGTTATTAATCATTTGAAAGACTCGTTTGTTGACGAGGCATCTATAGTGATATTAGGTTCAAATGCTGGGCATTTTGTTCTTGAAGAGCAGTCAGCCGCATATCATGCTACCCGAGCAGCTTTAGATGGGTTAACCAAATATTATGCGGCAACCTTAGGCCCTAATGGTATTCGATGTAATACAGTGTTACCTACGACTATTATCAAACCTGAAAATCAGCATTTTTTTGTAAAAGAAAATGATGTTAGAAAAATGATTGAACGTATTACCCCTCTTCGTCGTATGGGTAACGCTACTGATATCGCCAATGTCGTAGACTATCTATGCAGTGTAAAGTCTTCATTTATTACAGGACAATCTTTTTTTGTTGATGGTGGTTTGTCCATT
>CAIUZK010000096.1 GCA_903903635.1 uncultured Bacteroidota bacterium | reverse complement strand
TCTGATAACCTGCTGAAATGTACTTGCATAAGCATTTCAGTCTTTTTATCGTACTTTGTAATCACACAATAGCATATTGGTTATACAAATATATGAATTGTTTTTGTAATTTTGTAGGAATTATTTTGAAAGTCTCACTTACGTTGCCCGATTAGATAAAAATGGAAATATATTATGGCATCGGGATTTAGGAGGATCACAAGTTGACGTTGCGAAATATGCAATTGAAGATGGTAAGGGTGGTTTAATAATTGCGGCTCATTCATCATCAGCTGATGGAGATATTTCGCATCATCTTGGAGCAAGTTATAATATCTGGGTAATAAATCTGGATAGCAATAATCATATTCTTTGGGATAATTGCTATGGTGGTGGAGATGGCACACCTAGTAGTATTTGTCGGGCAGAAGATGGCAGTATATGGATTGCTTGTGAAACTTACAGCAAAGGAATACAAATAGATACTAGCTACGGTAATGATGATGCATGGTTTGTGCATACTGATAGTATAGGTAATTTACTGAATGCTAAAGTATTGGGGGGCAAAAATAATGATGCAGGGAGCATGATTTATCCATTATCGAATGGCCATGTTTTGGGTGGAGGTGCGTACGATACCGTTGGCTGGCCGTTTTCTTCTAACCTTGAAGGAGGAGAGCATGCAGGATTTCTTGTTGAATTTGCACCTGAAACACAAACTGCATTGCCTGTGATTGATAAGGGAAATAATGACATAAACATTTATCCAAATCCTGCAAGCCATGAGGTAACTGTTTATGCAAAAAATGGCAGGTCGGTAAGTGTAGTTATACTGGACGTTACAGGGCGGAAAGTTTATGAATCAGGGTTGAGCGAAAAGGTTTGTATCGGCGTAAAGGATTGGCAAAAGGGGATTTATTTTGTGGAGGTTACTGATGATTTTGGGGTAAGGAGTTTGGTGAAGTTATTGGTGGAATAGGGGTGATTAATTTCCAATGTGGGAATTTCCAATTTTCGATGTTCAATTGGTTTAATATTTCATTAAATGTTATTCAGATTTAACGTTATCTTGGTTTATCCTCGGCTTTATTTCCGTACCTTCGCGCCCTGAATGAATCGGCCCTTCCTGATTTTCTCTCCAGGAAGGGTAATTTATTTAGGCAGGAAGTAATAAATAAGCAGCAAAATAAATGGTCCTTCGGCGTAAGCACAGGAGGACAAAACTAGAATTATATGGATATTCGTAACATTGCCATTATCGCGCACGTTGACCACGGCAAGACAACACTGGTTGATAAAATTTTACACGCTACACACGTATTCCGTGACAACCAGGATACAGGTGAACTCATCATGGACAGCAACGACCTGGAGCGTGAGCGCGGTATTACCATCCTGGCAAAAAACGTTTCGGTTACCTATAAGGGCGTTAAGATAAATGTAATTGATACTCCTGGTCACGCCGACTTTGGCGGTGAAGTGGAGCGTGTACTTAAGATGGCCGATGGCGTATTGCTGCTGGTGGATGCATTTGAAGGTCCTATGCCGCAGACACGCTTTGTGCTGCAGAAGGCGCTTAACCTTAACCTGCACCCGATTGTGGTGATCAACAAGGTAGATAAGCCTAACTGCCGCCCTGATGAAGTGCATGATGCGGTATTCGAACTGTTTTACCAGCTCGATGCTACCGAAGAACAACTGAATTTCCCAACCGTATACGGTTCATCGAAACAAGGCTGGTTCAATACTACCCTTGAAAGGACCGAAGATATTACGGTACTGCTCGATACCATACTGGAGAAAGTACCTGCGCCAACCGTTGTGGATGGCCCTGTGCAGATGCAGGTTACCTCGCTCGATTATTCTTCATTCCTCGGTCGTATAGCTGTGGGTAAGGTAATTCGTGGTACCATGAAGGAAGGCCAGAACGTGATGCTGTGCAAGGTGGATGGCAGTATGCAGCGCAGCAAGGTGAAAGAGCTCTATGTATTTGTAGACATGGGTAAGAAGAAGGTGGCTGAAGTGCAGTGTGGCGATATATGTGCCATTGTGGGCATTGAGGGTTTCCAGATTGGCGAAACAGTGGCCGACTTTGAGAACCCGGAAGCGCTGGCTATCATACCGATTGATGAGCCTACCATGAATATGCAGTTCAGCATCAACAACTCACCGTTCTTTGGTAAAGAAGGTAAGTTCGTTACCAGCCGTCACATTCGCGACAGGCTCATGAAGGAACTGGAAAAGAACCTGGCCATGCGTGTAACGGAAACTGATGATGCCGATAAATTCCTGGTATATGGCCGTGGTATATTGCACCTTAGTATATTGGTGGAAACCATGCGCCGCGAAGGTTATGAGCTTACTGTAGGTCAGCCTCAGGTACTTACCAAAGAAATAGATGGTAAGAAGCACGAACCTTATGAAATACTGGTAGTAGATGTGCCTGCTGAATTCAGCGGCAGGGTGATAGACCTGGTTACACAGCGTAAAGGTGAAATGCATATTATGGAAACCAAGGGGCTGATGCAGCACCTGGAATTCGATATCCCTTCACGCGGATTGATAGGCCTGCGCTCGCAGATGCTGACCAACACGGCAGGTGAAGCCGTAATGGCGCATCGCTTTGATGCATACAAACCCTGGAAGGGCTTTATTCCCGGCCGTAACAATGGTGTACTGATAGCTAAAACAGCAGGTAAAGCAACTGCTTACTCAATTGATAAATTGCAGGATCGTGGCTCTTTCTTTATAGATCCGGGACAGGAGCTGTATGAAGGCCAGATAATAGGTGAGCACATCAAGCCGGGAGACCTGGTAGTGAATGTAGCCGAAACCAAGAAGCTGACCAATATGCGTAGCAGCGGTACCGATGATACATCAAGGATAACACCAAAGATAGACTTCACACTTGAGGAGTGCATGGAGTATATTCAGCAGGATGAGTGTATAGAAGTAACTCCGAAAAACATTCGTCTGCGTAAGATTCTGCTCAATGAAGAAGACAGGAAGAAAACGCAGAAGATGATGAAAATGGAAGCATAATATTGATAATTAAAGTACCCTGATAATAAGAAAGGCTACCCTAGGGTAGCCTCTCTTATTAGGGCATGTTCAAAAAAAATAATCCCCGCCTTTATCAGCGGGGACCAGATGTAAAATCAGATAGTAAGAAGAAAATAAAGCGCTACATCGCTTCCGGCTTAAACACGAGCGTATTCTGCTCAATATTAAGCAACTGATAACGCAAATAGCTGAATACCCAGATACGGCGTTTAATGCTCCATTTCATTACAATAGTGCCCTTAACTGCTCCGGTAATAGTGCCATCGCTGTAAATAGGGTCAACGGTATAAATGATATTCAGGCAATCCTTCCTGAGCTGCGATGGTTTGGCTTTCGCCAGATTCATAGCTTCTTTTTTAGCGGCAGTAAGCGCAATAGGTTGCTCGGGTACCAGCTCGCCTGCTTTATAATATTTCGGTGCCAGGTGGAATACCACATTCTCACTTGGCGCTATCCCTGCTTCTTCAAAGCTCTTGTCGAAGCTTATTTCGCCATTGTCTTTTTCCTGTGCGAAAGACGTAAGTACACTCATAGTGAGGGCAGCAATCAGAATCAATACTTTTCTCATGTTGTTTTTCTTTGTGTGGTTGTAAGATAATAAATCAATACTCATGCCAAAGTTAAGGACAGTTCGTTTATAATCCCATTCTTTAGGTATCAGCTATGTTAATTAATTGTTGAAGGGTATCCGGAAGCAAGCTTAGGAAGTGTAAGGAAATAAAGGTTACTTTTTATTGGGTTTAATTGTGTAATTCCATTCTCCATGAAACTCATCCCTATGCAAATTAATTAATTATAATTCTTCGTCTGAAACTTTCTTCCCTTTTTCATATTTGTTCAAATTCAGTCTGAAGAGTTCTACCTTCATATTCTTTGAACTGCCATTGGCGCTTTTTAAAGTCTTGGTTACGGTAACCGGTGTGCTGCCCATGTGTCCGTATGCTGTTGCTTCGGAGTACATTGGCTGGCAGCTTGAGGCGCTCTTCGATAAAGTAAGGGCGCATATCGAATACTTCGCTAACTATCCGGGCTATATGGCCGTAATATAGCTTTGTTCTTGTGAACCAGGCGAAATCGGATTTTAAAACTAAGCGGTAAATCGCCGTTAATAATAAAATTGGTAAATTGCAGTATTGATACGGAATTCGGAAGTCTTAAAATAAAAAATTATGGTTAGCATACATCCGCAATACATAACTGATAATTCTGGGAATAAACTTTCTGTTGTATTGGCAATGCAGGAATTTAAAGAAATAATGGATGAACTGGAAGAGCTGGATGATATCCGTCTGTATGACGAGGCCCATGCCGATGATGGGCCATCCATACCTGTTGATGAAGCGTTTAAAATTATTGAGGCCAATCGACTAAAGAAGAAGTAAATGGCATACGAGTTAAAGATTAAGAAAAGAGTATTCAGAATTCTGGAGGAAATTGATGAACCCTTTTACTCAAAGATAAAGACGGCCATTTATGATCTTGCCGATAATCCGCGCCCATTCGGATACCTGAAATTAAAAGGCAAAAAGGGTTATAGGATCAGGGTTGCAGATTACCGGATTATCTATGATATTTATGATTCTGTGCTTATTGTTGAAGTAGTAGAAATAGGCGATCGGAAGGACATTTACGATTAATGGTTCTTATGATCAACAGCAAGTAAGGCCATGTGCCTGGCCTTGAAGGAAGGAGGAGCGTTTGCCGCGTTATGGGGGGCGCATATCGAAATGATGATTTTTATATCTTACTGTAATTCTGTAATTTTATACCGAAACTTTCTCTCATGAGTGTGCTGGAGTTAATAGAAGAGGCTATTCGGCAATTTTCCATTAAAGTGGAATCATTGGATGATGAAGCTGCTTTAGTTATGGTACTCGATTTTTTAAAGGGGATAAACCGGAATACCGATGGCTTGAGTCTCTCCCGCCATTATGATAGTATAAAATCAAAATACGGCTCTGTACTCGAAAAACTAGCCAGATGATATCAGAAGCCGATATCCTGCTGCTCCATCAGTTTTCGGTTGCAGAAATATATTCGACTAAGTAGCTTTGGCTTCCAGCTCTGGTTCTTTGAATGCCTTCAAAGAAGGGGTTTTATCTGCACTTCCAGATTCCCTTCGGAAAATTGTATATAACCACCTTCCAGTATGTTGATAATCATGCTTTTGCAAATATAAGTTCGCCTTCATGAATATCAAGTTGCCTGATTTGCCGTTGTATATTTCGTAATTTGTAGCCCCTGATTTTATTCAAATACTCAGCAGG
>CAIUZK010000095.1 GCA_903903635.1 uncultured Bacteroidota bacterium | reverse complement strand
TTAACTGCCATAGCTTTAGCGAAGGCATGTTTTATGAGGCGTAAAATCTGCGAATAATGAATTATTTAAAGACTTTTATAACGAAATAAAAATGGGATAGAACGAGTAAGATGGTGGGAGTTATTTCTTCATCGTTCCTAAGTGAAGGGAGTGTCATTTTCGTTTGATTTCAGAGGACAGTCTTCATTTGGTAAATCGATCAGAATTGCTAAAACTGCTTCCCCGGCCCTTGCTGACATCCAATATGATTTGTGTGTGTTTCCAATACTCAAACTGATCAATGCTTATATAAAACGGGCAACCAAACACTTCCCCGATACAGATGTCTGATGAGCCCGTAATAAATTCATCCTTCTCAAAGCACATCGGGGACGATCCATCGCAACACCCACCGCTTTGGTGAAACATGAGCGGACCATATCTTGCCCTTAGTATTTTAACCAGGTCCTGCGCCGCTTCTGTGGCTATTACACGTTTCACAATCATGGCTATGGTTTGAATTAATGGCGGCAGTAAATTAATACTGCCGCCTGGTGTAAATTGTATCTATTAAAAGAATCCGAGCTTGCTCTTGCTGTAAGAAATCAGCATATTCTTTGTTTGCCTGTAGTGGTTCAGCATCATCTTATGCGTCTCCCTGCCAAAGCCTGATTTTTTATACCCGCCAAATGGTGCATGAGCAGGGTAGGCGTGGTAGCAATTCACCCATACGCGGCCAGCCTGAATGGCGCGTGGCACCTGGTACAGTTCATGTGCATCACGGGTCCATACGCCGGCACCCAAACCATACAAAGTATCATTGGCTATAGCTATGGCTTCTTCGGTAGATTTAAAGGTCGTAACACAGGTCACCGGCCCGAATATTTCTTCCTGGAAGATCCTCATTTTATTATGCCCCGCGAAGATGGTTGGCTGAATATAGTATCCTTCACCCAGTCCGTCTGTTTGCTTAAAGGCTTCACCTCCGCACAATACTTTAGCTCCTTCCTGTTTGCCAATGTCAAAGTAGCTGAGGATCTTGTTGTACTGGTCTTCGCTGGCCTGTGCGCCCATCATAGTGGTACCATCCAGCGGGTTGCCCATCTTAATGGCATTGGTGCGCTCTACTACCTTCTTCATGAAAACGTCGTAGATATCTTCATGCACCAGTATGCGGCTTGGACACGTACATACTTCACCCTGGTTAAGGGCAAACATAACAGCACCTTCTACGGCTTTATCAAAGAAGTCGTCATCGGCCTCTGCTACCGACTTGAAGAATATGTTCGGACTTTTACCACCCAGTTCCATTGTTACCGGTATCAGGTTTTCGGATGCATACTGCATGATCAGCCTTCCGGTTGTTGTTTCACCTGTAAAGGCAACCTTATTGATTTTGCCGGATGTTGCCAATGGTTTGCCGGCCTCAATACCAAAACCTGTAACTACATTCAATACGCCTGCTGGCAGCAGATCACCAATAAGTTCCATCAGTACGATCAGGCTGGTTGGTGTTTGCTCGGCAGGCTTTACTACCACGCAGCATCCCGCCGACAGGGCTGGTGCTATTTTCCATGCAGCCATCAACAGAGGGAAGTTCCAGGGAATGATCTGGCCCACAACACCTATTGGCTCATGTATCTGTATGCTTACAGTTGTTTCGTCATGCTCACTTATGCTGCCTTCTTCAGCCCTGATCACTCCGGCAAAATAACGGAAGTGGTCTACACACAATGGAAGATCTGCTGCACGGGTTTCGCGAATAGCCTTACCATTGTCTATTGTTTCCACTGTAGCCAGGTACTCTAGGTTATCCTCTATGCGCTGTGCGATTTTCAGGAGGATGTTACTCCTGCCGGCAGCCGAAGTTTTGCTCCATGACGGGAAAGCCGCACATGCAGCATCTACGGCAAGCTCAATATCAGCCGAATTTCCCCGCGCTGCCTGGGTAAATACCTTTCCGTCTATAGGCGAGATATTTTCGAAGTACGTACCGCCTGAAGGTGGTGTCCATTGTCCGTTGATATAATGATCATAACGTGCTTTAAACGTCGGGCGGGCTGCCAGATTACTCATATAGTTGTTGTTTTTAAGTGAACGATGAGTAAAGATCAATGAATAGCCCTCCTGATGGTTAGTATTATTGTGTGAAAAAATAGCACGATTGTACCTTTTGTTTGATTGGTATGTATAAAGGTCATATCTTGAACTTTCTGAAAATGACAGCCAATGCCCCTGAGCAATCGTTTAAAAACTATTGATCTTACCCACCCAAAGTATCTGCAGACTTTGGTGGAAAACAGGCGTATTTTCAATCTCAATAACAGCGAGCTGAATATTTTTGAATCTTACGAAGAGACCTACCGTGTTCCGCTCACCTTCAATGATTTTGTGATCACCAGTATGGTGCGTGGCAAAAAGGTAATGCACCTGCTTAATAAACCTGAGTTTGAATACCTGCCCGGCGAGACGGTAATTGTACCGGCCAATGAAACCATGGTTATCGATTTTCCTGAAGCAAGCGCCCAAACGCCTTCTCAATGCATTGCATTGGCGGTTGATGCAAGGTATATTGATAATACACTGAACTACCTGAATGAGTTTTATAACAGCGCCAAGGATGAATCTCATAACTGGAAACTTCAGTTCAATCAATACCATTTCGAGAACGATACGGAAATAACGGAGCTTATCAATAAACTGATCAGGGTGTGTAGCAGCGCTGATAAAGCCAAGAACATTTTTGCCGATCTCAATCTTAAAGAACTGCTCATCAGGCTGGTGCAAAGCCAGCACCTGGTGCAAATAAGGGCTGAGTCAGTTACAAATAACAATGAAGGCAGGTTGCAGTATGTCATCCATCACATTCACGATAATATCACCAATAAGATACTCATCAATGAATTATGCCGGAAAGCCTATCTTAGCCGTAATGCATTTTTCAAATGGTTTAAGGAGCAGTTTGGCATCACACCTGTTGACTACATCAATAATGAACGGCTTAAGCTGAGCAAACAACTCCTTGCCGAAAGGATGCATTCTATTTCCCAGATAAGCAACCTGTGTGGCTTCAGCGATGTGAACTATTTTGTCCGGCTCTTCAAAAAGACAGAAGGAATTACCCCCGGCACTTATAAGGCATGTATGACAGGTGGTAAAATTATAAGTCAGGTTGTCTGATAGTTTTCAATAACTATACTCGTGCGTTAGTTGTTTGGAGCACCCGCTGCTATCCACTTGCTGATCTGTGTTATTTTGCAATCAGATAGTTTGGTTCCGCCCAATGGCATATAGTTAAACCCTGAGGCATGCTGCACATCCCCAAGCAATTTTCCGTTTTGTGCCTGCACAAGTATAGCAGCATAGGTATCCAGTATTATGTTGCCACCTGCCGATGCTGCTGATGCCGTGGAATGGCATGAAGTGCAATAACTTTTCATCATAGGCGCTATCGCGTTGCTGTAGGTATATTTCGAAGTATCGCAGCTTACAGCACAATTGCTATCGTTATGTGCCCCATTGGCTATCCACCTTTTCAGCAGGCTCATCTGCGTGCTGTCTAGCTTGGGTATAGGTGATTTAGGCATTTTTCCGCTATAGCAGTAAGCATAGGTTGCACTCGAATTGGGCTTGTAAGCTACTATTCCATAAGCCATTATCGTATTATAGCTGGTGTATACATAGCCTTTTTTAGCTGATGCCGCATCATGGCAACCACTGATACCGCAACTGCTCTGCAACATAGGCAGTATATCCCTGGCAAAGCAAACAGAAGTATCTGCTACATTAGATGTAGAAGTAGTATCCGGTGGGGGAGTGATATGAGTAGTGGCATTGGTTGTATCATGTGTTGCATTTGTGGCTGGTGTAAATGGGGAATGCGAACAGGCATAAAAACAAATAACAAGCCCGAATATAGGAACCGCAATTGCAAACTTCTTCATAATAGAATTGTTGGATTAACTGTTTAATTTCAGTGCTGCAAAAGTATAGGGGATATATATCCCGTAAATTGCCAAATTGTTAAGTTAATATGAACAACTATCCTGTTAATGATGGAGTAAGGGCGATTTATTAGTTTGTATCGTCCTGAAAAAAGTAGAGTTTTTACTGGTAGTCCTGCTACCGATTTACAAGACAGCGTTTTGACTTTTCGAATTGTCTGGACTGGTGATTGAGTTATGTACATCACCCTGACCCCTCTTACCCTTCCGCTCCGACCGCATACGGAGCACCTTGCCTAATTCAGCGAAGGAGTTAGGGAGAAGTAGAATGAGTCGCCTGATGAGCGCGAGTGGACCACCCCACGGTGGTCGCCAGCGAGACATGCCACTCCTTTCCGAAATTCTTCGGGATCTGCGAAATAAGGTAACCACCTCCCCCTGCGGGTTGAGCTGGGCTCGTGCCTTTGCAGGCATCCTTTTTCAAGGAGGAGAGCTGGGAGCTGTGTTACGTGGCTCATGTTATTTGATGTACACGAGTTTACCACCCCTGATTGTACTCGGCATTCGCCTCGTACAATCGTCCCGCTCCTAAAAACAGGAGGGGAGCCTGGGTTCGGTTTTCCAATTTAACTGTGTGCAATTGTTTGGGTTCATTTCCATTTTTCAATAATTAATTGGCTCAAGAGTGTGATGCCGATAAATAATGCCAATTCCGAAAAATCGGGATAGACTGCCACTTATGCCCAATAGCGTGAAGTAGTACAAGCGTGCTATGGCCACTGCAGTTATATAGATGTTATGGCCTCTGGACCCAAGTTTAATTTCCAATGTGCTAATTTCCAATTTCCAATTGGGGGGGCCTTTTTCTCTGTTTAATTTCCAATGTTGGAATTTCCAATTTCCAATTGGGGGGCGTTAGGGTTTTAGTTCTTCTTTGAGGAACATGCCGGTGAAGCTGGCTTTTATTTTGGCGATGTCTTCGGGGGTGCCGGAGCCGACGACTTTGCCGCCGCCACCGCCGCCTTCTGGGCCCATGTCGATGACATAATCGGCTACCTTGATGACATCCATGTTGTGCTCTATGACCAGGATGGTATTGCCCCGGTCGACAAGGCGGTTGAGTACGGACAGCAGGTGCTTGATGTCTTCGAAATGCAGGCCGGTGGTGGGTTCGTCGAGTATGTATATGGTTTGCCCGGTGTCGCGCTTGGAGAGTTCGGTAGCGAGTTTTACGCGCTGGGCCTCGCCGCCACTGAGGGTGACTGCGCTCTGCCCGAGGGTAACATAGCCCAGGCCTACATCCTGCAAGGTCTTGATCTTGCGGTGCAGGTAGGGAACATTGACAAAGAATTCTACGGCCTCATCAACGGTCATGTTGAGCACATCGGATATGGATTTGCCTTTGTAGCGGATCTCGAGTGTTTCGCGGTTGTAGCGGCGGCCATTGCACTTTTCGCACTGCACGTATACATCGGGCAGGAAGTTCATTTCGATGACACGCATGCCGCCGCCCTGGCACTCTTCGCAACGGCCGCTCTTGACATTGAAGGAGAAGCGCCCGGCAGTATAGCCGCGGATCTTGGCTTCGGGCACCTGTGCGAACAGTTGGCGCACCTCGTTGAAGAAGCCGCAATAGGTGGCAGGATTGCTGCGCGGGGTGCGGCCGATGGGGCTCTGGTCGATCTCGATGACCTTGTCGATATGCTCGAGGCCCTGAACCTTTTTGAAGGGCATGGGGGCCTGCTTGAAATTGTGGTAGCAGTGCTTGCCGAGGATGGGGTAGAGGGTTTCATTGACCAGTGTGCTCTTGCCACTGCCCGATACGCCACTGACACAGATGAAGGTGCCGAGTGGCAGGGTAATGGATACATTGCGGAGGTTGTTGCCGGTGGCGCCCTCGAGTATGAGTTGTTTGCCGTTGCCTTTGCGGCGTTCGGCGGGGACTTCGATATTGAGGGTGTGGTTGAGGTAGCCGGAGGTGATGGTGTCTTGCAGCAGGATCTGGGCAGGGGTGCCTGCGCTGACAATACGGCCGCCATGCATGCCTGCTGCGGGACCAATATCGATAAGGTGGTCGGAGGCGAGCATGATGTCTTTGTCGTGCTCTACTACGAGTACACTGTTGCCGCCATCGCGCAGGTTTTTGAGGGCTTTTATGAGCCGCTGGTTGTCGCGCTGGTGGAGGCCGATGCTGGGCTCGTCGAGTATGTAAGTGATGCCGGTGAGTTGTGAGCCGATTTGAGTGGCCAGGCGGATGCGCTGCGATTCGCCGCCGCTGAGGGTGCGGGTGGGGCGGTCGACGGTGAGGTAGTGCAGGCCCACATCTAGCAGGAAGTGGAGGCGGTCGCGGATCTCTTTGAAGATGTCCTTGGCAATGGTTTTCTGCTTATTGCTGAGGCGGTCTTCGATACCTGCAAACCACTCCATGAGTTCTTTGAGTGAGGAGGCCGACAGTTCGGAAATGTTGCGGCCATCGAGCTTGAAGTATAGGCTTTCTTTGCGCAGGCGGGCACCATTGCAAACAGGGCAGGTGTTGAGTTTCATAAAGTTCTCGGCCCAGGTGCGCACCCCTTCGGATGTGGTTTCGTTGAACCAGCGGAGTACCATGTTGACGATGCCCTCGTAGTTGTGTTGTACTACCTGCTCGTGGTAGGTTTCGGCATCATCGGTGGTGTAGGTGATGATGCCCTCTTCGTTGCCATAGAGCAGTATGTTGAGTTGGTTCTGGGGTATGTCTTTGATGGGTTTGTCGAGGGGTATCTTGTTCTTTTTGGCAAGGATGGTGGCCATCTGGAAGGCCCACGCATCGCGCTCGCCGCCCAGCGGGGCTATGCCGCCATCGGTGATGCTCTTGTTCATATCGGGCAGTACCTCGGCCATATTGACCTGGTAGATGTTGCCGAGGCCCTTGCATTTGGGGCAGGCGCCGTATGGGGAGTTGAACGAGAAGGTATTGGGAGAGGGTTCTTCATAGGAGATGCCTGTTTCGAGGCACATGAGGGTTTTGCTGTATTGGGTGATGGTATTGGTTTCGGAGTCGGCAATGAACATGAGGTCTTTACCCATCTGCAGGGATTTCTGCACACTCTGGCTGAGGCGAAGCTGACCATCGGGGTTTACTGCCAGGCGATCGACAACGAGTTCTATGTCGTGGATCTTGTATCGGTCGAGTTGCATGCGCTCTTTGAGGTCGGTGATCTCGCCATCAATGCGCACCTTGAGGTAGCCTTGCTTGCGGAGCTGCTCGAAGAGCTCGCGGTAGTGGCCTTTGCGGCCGCGCACAATAGGCGCCAGGAGGATGATCTTTTTGCCGGCCATGTTTTGCAGGATGTGCAACACAATTTCTTCCTCGCTGAAGCGGACCATTTTTTTGCCGGTATTGTAAGAGTAGGCTTCGGCTACACGGGCAAAAAGCAGGCGCATAAAATCGTATACTTCGGTAACGGTACCTACAGTGGACCGGGGATTGCGGTTGGTGGTTTTTTGCTCGATGGAAATAACGGGGGAGAGGCCGGTTATTTTATCTACATCGGGTCGGTCGAGGTCGCCCATGAACTGGCGGGCATAGGCAGCAAAACTCTCCATATAGCGGCGCTGACCCTCGGCAAAGATGGTGTCGAATGCGAGTGAAGATTTACCGCTGCCACTGATGCCTGTGATAACGACCAGCTTGTTTTTGGGTATAGATACATCGATATTTTTGAGATTGTGTACACGCGCACCCATAACCTCAATATTCCCTGCTTCCGGTTTTCCTGACAATAACGTTGAACTCATTAAGTGCAATTTACGGGGGAAAATCGGGATTGGGCTTTATGGGGAGGAAAAGAACTCATCGGTTATGCAGGCAGGCAGGGATGGTGGGCAACTATGTAACCACCAAGTAAAATAAAAACAAGCCCGTGATCAGTTTCTTCATAAAAAATAAAATGTTGCGGTATATCATTCACCTGAGGTGAACCAATTGGGTTACAATATAATAAATAAACTACACCTCATTTATTATTGGGGGAAATCAAGTGACGTGGCGCAATAGTCTGCCATATTTATAAGCTACATAAGCAGGTTGAAATTATATACCGGCTACTCTGCTTCTTCAAGATAAGATTTAGCATGGAGCGCATTCAGGCTGCTTGAATTTTAAGATGGGTGGTAGCAGATAATCCTGCTCTACCAGCAAAAATTACTAATAGAGCAGAATGTGTTATCTGAATTGCCGCATTGGTTAGTTTGCTGATTTCATAAAGTCTATGATCTTCTCTGCTTCTGTTTCGGTAAGGCTTGCCCGGTCTTCCATGTGTAAGCCTATGGTAGCCCACTGTACATCATTGAAATCGGTAGGCGAGGGCAGGTTGTGGCATCTGATGCAGTTTTCGCCCCACAATTGTGCACCCGATTTTTGCGCTATCATTTTAGACGGTGCGCAACTTTGACTAAGAACTGTTAGTGTTAGAATAGCTATCAGTATGCTTGTTATTATGCTTTTGTTTTTCATAAATGTTTTTTTAGAAGTTTTATAATCCCATAGCCAGATGAATCTGGAACCTGTTTACTGTGCTCATCGTGCTGTTTGAGCTCATGCTGCTCATACTGCTCATGTCCATAGGCGCACCATCGGTGGACTGGTAGCCAATTTTGAGTACCGTGCGCCAGCTAAACCAATAATTGACGCCAAATGAAAACTGGGTTTGTTTGCTTTCCCATAGAGAGCCTTCGGGAGTATTGTATATGGAGTAGCGGCCGGTGAGTTCTATGTTTTTAAGGAACTTGTTTTCAAGCATAGATGGACGGTAGGCAAGTTGCGCATAGTATGAGGTGCTGTTGTTGGCAAATGTATATCTGTTGGTGTGCCTGTTGGTATCATCGGGGTTCAGGTATACGGCATCGCTTACGTTGGTGGTGTTGTATTGGGCCTTAATGTCTACTACCCCTTTTATTGCATCTATCTTCCGCACAAACGAGAGATCAATGGCGGTAAGTAAGGCGGTAACATCTTTGTAGTTAAGATCCATGTTCGTTGAGTCGTTTGCATAAGGCGATAGCTCATTTCCGGGCCTTGCATAGTAGCCCGATAGTCCTATCTCCAGCGATGAATTGGACAATGGCAGCAGCGATATCCTGGTGCCTATTGCCTTGTTCTTGTTGTTGTCATTGGCATTTTCCCAGGTAAGCTGTCCCGCCTCGGTCTGGCCCATTGTGCCGTCTTTTATACGCGGACCATTGACCACATAAAGCGAGTAGCATAGTTTCGATTTTCCCAGTTGGATGCCTCCTCTTATTTCCACACCCAGGTCGGCCATGGGTAGCATGCCGTTGTCGTGACCCAATCCGAGAGGGGCTTCGCTCATCCTGTTCACCCATGATGGATGCAGCTTTTCCCCGAATGCGCCGAAGGGTAGCAGTAATTTACCCACTTTAATGGTGAGCCCTTTGGTGACCTTGTAAGACATGGCGGCATAGCCAAGGTTAAGGCTAAACTGGTTGGACATATACTCCATTTCCAGTTCGCTTTCAAACAGGAATTTGTCGCCCTGGCGCCAGAGTATTACCGGGTTGAAGGATGTCATGTTGAACTCTACGTTGTCTGATGATGCATCCATTCCGAATTGCGCAAAACCCCGTATCATGAAATGCGAGTTTTCCGGTTTTCGCAGCGATGCTATGTCGTTTTTCATAGCATCCAGTTGGGCCTGGGTAGAGTCCTGGGCGAAGCTTGCCGCATAGCCCAATAAAAAAATAAATATTAGCGTAGTTGTTCTCATAAAATTACTTTTTAAATGTTCGGATATAATTTACCAATTGCCAGCGTTGAGTGGCTGTGAGTATGTTTTTGTAGCTTGCCATCGGGGGCCTTCCTTCGGTTAGTTTCCAGAAGAATTCACCATCGGCCTGATCCTGTGTTTTGGGTAATGAAAAGTTACGTGGCTTCGGATTCAGCGTAGTTCCGCCTATCCCGTCTCCCTTACCTTTATCTCCATGGCATACGGCGCAAAACTGGTTGAATATTTTCTTCCCTTCAGCAGTTGCCGCTGCATTCCCCTGTAGCGGGTTGTCCATGGATTTTGCGCTTTGGGGCGCCAGCCATACTTTGTCGCCCGGCCCCGCCTGCAGCAATGACGGATACAGAGCAGCCGCCAGCACAATGACGATAAGTACTGCTTTCATAATCTGTTGTTTTAGTTTATGCTGATTGATTTGGAGATTTCGTCCATTTTACTGCCCTTCATCGCCATTAGTTTTACCGTATATGTACCCGAGGCAGTGTAGATGTGTGTGGTGTTTGCCGCCAGGCTTGAATCGCCATCTCCGAACGTCCATTTGAATTCATTGGCATTGCTGCTGCAGGCCGAGCTGAAGGTTACGGCAGTTCCGGCTGTGCCTGTGGTTGGTACATCGCAGCAGGCTTTTGGGCTTGTTTCTTTTGCGCAATTTGTAAAGGAGATGATCATAATGATCATTAAGCTGAATATCCGTATAGACTTTGTCATTTTATTATTTTTTTGAGAATTAAGAATGAATATTACGGTGTGATCCGGGGCGAATCATGAGCAGGTCATTATCTTCATAACGATGATATTGCTCCATGTGTACCTGGAAACCGTAAAAATGTTGTTGTGATAAATTGTAATTGGCCCCGGTAATACAACCGGAAATCGCGGCTGCGTCTATACCGATCTGAAAGGAGTCTTGATCAGGCGCTATGCAGGGGCTCTAAATCCGGAAATTCCGGATTTTAATATAAACAGGACATGTTTGACAGACTAGCGGGGGAATATAAACTGTTGCTCTGTATTGCTCATAAACAGGGATGGTCTGGGCTGCTGTAAAGTAAACTGGCTGTACCCTGAGGTCTATGGAGTGGTAAGCAGGATCACTTGTGGCTTTCGATAGTTTATGGTCGTTGATCTTAAGGGTTTTGCTTTCGTCTTTGCAGCATCCCTTATTCCTTTCGGCCTTCTTCATGCCGCATTTTTTGCAGCGGTCTTCTTCTTTATGAGTCAGGCTGAAATCGGCCACCTCGCCCATGCAGTAGTGAATATGGACGGTAGCGCCAACGGCGCCAGCCATATACAAAACCATCAATATGACTACCAGTAGCTTCTTCATGAACTCTTGCCAAAAGTATTGTGGTGCATCAGATAAAAGTATGATTTTAATCATAGAGATGATGCAAAAGGCTATTTAAATCATCGTTTACCTTGTAGCTGTCGCCTTGTCATTTTTCTCCTATTAAAAACAAAAATATCCAAATAAATTGTCATTAAATTTATTATTAGCATAAATTTGTCATAATAATTGACTGTTGTTATGGACAGAAGTATATTACACTTAGACCTCGATACCTTCTTCGTATCGGTGGAAAGGCTTGAAAACAGGGCGCTTATAGGCAAGCCGGTTATCGTGGGCGGCACCTCCGACAGGGGCGTGGTGGCCTCCTGCAGCTACGAGGCGCGGCAGTTTGGGGTGCACAGCGCCATGTCAAGCAGGTTGGCAAAGCAGCTCTGCCCCGAGGCTATTTTCGTCAAGGGAGATTACGATGCCTACTCCCGTTTCTCGGGCATGGTTACCGATATCCTTAAAGACAGCGCCCCCCTCGTTGAGAAGGCCTCGATAGATGAGCACTACTGCGACCTTACCGGCATGGATAAATTCATAGGCTGCGCCAAATGGGCCACAGAGCTGAGGCAGCGCATCATCAAAGAAACCAGGCTGCCCATATCGTTTGGTCTCTCGGTAAATAAAACTGTATCGAAGGTGGCTACAGGGCAGGCTAAGCCCAACGGCCAGTTGCATATCATATCTGGTACCGAAAAGCCATTCCTGGCGCCCCTCTCTATCAAAAAGATTCCCATGATAGGCAATAAGACCTATATGCAACTGCGCAACATGGGTATATCTCAGGTGGGCACCATACAGCAGATGGATGTGGAGCTCATGCAGCGGGTGCTGGGGGAAAACGGTGTGAGTATATGGCGCAAGGCCAATGGCATAGACAATTCGCCGGTGGTGCCCTATAGCGAAAGGAAGTCGCTGAGCAAGGAGGAAACTTTTGACAAGGATACCACAGATATGGCCGCGCTCAGGAAGATAATAGTGCGCATGGTGGATGCCCTTGCCTACGACCTGCGCAGCCAGCAGAAACTGACTTCGTGCATCACCGTAAAGATCAGGTACTCCAACTTTGATACCGAGACGAAGCAGGCCAAAGTGCCCTATACCGCATCAGACCGCACGCTGATGGAAAAGGCGCTGGAACTGTTTCAGAAACTGTACTCACGGCGCATGCTCATACGGCTCATAGGCGTAAAGTTCAGCGGGCTGGTAAGCGGCAGCTACCAGATAGATTTGTTTAACGATACCATAGCCCAGGTGAACCTGTGCAACGCGCTCGATGGTATCCGTAACCGTTTTGGTGTAAAATCTGTTGCTAAAGCCATAACAGCATAATCATGCTCCTGAACGTACATAGCTATTACAGCCTGAGGTATGGTACCATTGGTATCGAGCCGCTCATCGATCTGCTGCAGCAGGCCGGTTATGATGCTGCCGTGCTTACCGATATCAACAATACCACGGGCTCGCTGGAGTTTATGAAGCTATGTGCCGAAAGAGGCATAAAGGGTATGGTGGGTGTGGAGTTCAGAAACGAAGATACATTGCTTTATATAGGCATTGCCAGGGGGGCAGAGGGATTCAGGGAAATGAATGAACTGCTCACCCACTGCAACCTCAACAAGATACAACTGCCCGAAACCGCACCGGCATTCCATGATGTGCTGGTGATATACCCTTTCGGGCAAAGGCAGTTGCACGAGCTGGGCGGGAATGAATACATAGGCGTAAAGCCCAAGCACCTGAATAAGATATGGGGCTGCAAAGACTACAGCAGGTATGTGGTATGGCAGCCCGTCACCTTCGCTACCCGAAAAGATTTCAGGCTGCATTGCCAGTTGAGGGCGATCAATAACAATATACTGCTGTCGCAATTGCAGCCGCACCAGGCCGCCAACAGGGAAGACCTTCTTTGCAGCCGCGATATACTGTTGCAGGCATACGAAGCATACCCGCAACTCATCAGCAATACCTGGAAGCTTATAGATCAGTGTAATTTTACATTCGACTTTGAGACAGTAAAAAACAAAAACACCTTTACAGGCAGCCATTACGACGATAGGCAACTGCTGCGCAAACTGGCTACCGAGGGAATGAAGCAACGCTATGGCACTAAGAATAAGGAGGCTGTGCTGCGTGTAAACAAGGAGCTGGGCATCATAGATAAAATGGGTTTTGCATCCTACTACCTCATTACCCACGATATCATCAGGTACTCTATGTCGCGGGGCTTTTACCATGTGGGGCGGGGTAGTGGCGCCAACAGCGTGGTGGCCTACTGCCTGAAGATAACCGACGTATGCCCCATAGAACTGGATCTTTACTTTGAGCGCTTCCTGAATCCTAAACGTAAATCGCCGCCCGATTTTGATATAGACTTTAGCTGGGATGAGCGCGATGAGGTGTACGACTATATCTTCAAACGTTACGGGCATAAGAACACGGCCCTGCTTGGCGCCATGAGCACCTTTCGCGACAACAGCATCATTCGGGAGCTGGGTAAGGTGTATGGCCTGCCCAAGAGCGATATAGACCGCATAATAGACGAGCCCGATGCCGTGCTGAACAAGCATGAGATCACTGACCTCATACTGTCGGTATATACCCAGCTCGAAGACTTTCCCAACCTGCGCACCATACACCCCTGCGGAGTGCTCATCAGCGAGTTGCCCATCACCAACTACAGCGCGCTCGATCTGCCACCCAAGGGCCTGCCCACCGTGCAGTGGGATATGTATGCGGCCGAGCGCATAGGGTTTGAGAAGTTCGATATTCTGAGCCAGCGGGGCATAGGGCATATCAAGGAGTCGGCCGATATCATCTATGCCAACAGGGGTATAAAGATCGATGTGCATGCTGTAGATAAATTCAAGAACGATGTGCAGGTGCAGCAGCAGCTCAGGGCAGGCGATACCATAGGCTGTTTTTATGTAGAGAGCCCTGCCATGCGCGGCCTGCTCAAGAAGCTGAAGTGTGAGGACTATATCACTCTTGTGGCTGCCAGCTCCATCATTCGTCCCGGTGTGGCCAAGAGCGGCATGATGAAGGCATACATAGAGCGGTTTCACGACCCCTCCAAGGTGAAGTACCTGCACCCTATAATGGAGGAGCAGTTGAGGGAGACCTTCGGGGTAATGGTATACCAGGAAGATGTGCTCAAGGTAGGGCACCACTTCGGCGGTCTCGACCTTGCCGATGCCGATGTGCTGCGGCGCATGATGAGTGGCAAGAGCCGCAACAAAAAACACCTGCTCGAGATAGAGGATAAGTATTATGCCCACTGCCGGCAGCAGGGCTTTCCTGAGGGTGTGGCTAAGGAGGTGTGGCGGCAGATAGAGAGCTTTGCGGGCTACAGCTTCAGTAAGGCCCACTCGGCATCGTTTGCGGTAGAGAGCTTCCAGAGCCTGTACCTGAAGACGCATTACCCTATTGAGTTTATGACGGCGGTAATCAACAACTTCGGCGGCTTCTACTCAGCAAAGGTGTATGTGAACGAGGCCCGGAAGTCGGGCGCCAACATTCATCTGCCCTGTGCCAACAACAGCAACCATTACACCCTGCTCAGGGGCATAGATATATACCTGGGTTTTATACACATCAAAGACCTGGAGACCAACCTGGCCCAACTGATTCCGCAGGAGCGAATGGCTAACGGCCCCTATGCCAGTATGGAAGACCTCGTGAACCGCACCCATGTGTCGCTCGAGCAGCTCATTATACTCATACGCATTGGCGCACTGAGGTTTACGTGCAAAGATAAAAAGTCGCTATTGTGGGAAGCCCATGTGCTGCTCAATAAGTCGGCAAAGCCCGAATGCCCCAAACTGTTTGCCAGCGCCATAAAATCGTTCGACCTGCCGGTATTTGAAACCACCGCTATAGAAGATGCCTACGACGAACTCGAGCTGCTGGGCTTCCCTGTTACCATAAGTATGTTCGACCTGCTAAAGACCAGCTACAGGGGCGAGTGCATGGCCAAAGAACTCATCGGTTATGCAGGCAGGCAGGTAAGGATGGTGGGCAACTATGTAACCACCAAGTATGTGCGCACCGTGCGTGGCGACGTCATGAATTTCGGCACCTTCCTCGATGCCCGCGGCGACTTTTTCGATACCACCCACTTCCCTTCGTCCCTCAAGGCCTATCCCTTCAAAGGCGCAGGCGTATACCTCATACTGGGCAAAGTAGTAGAGGAATTCGGGTTTCCCAGCATAGAAGTAGAGAAGATGGCCAAGCTTGGGGTAAAAGGGGATCCGAGGGCGTGATGGGGGGTATTGGAGATAGGTACGTGTATATTCGATTCATATGACTTGGAATTCGTAATTTTAGGTGTAAAAATTGTGTAATGGAAAAAATTACCTACCTATTAGGTGCCGGAGCGAGTGCAAATACAATACCTGTGGTTGGTGATATGCACCAAAGAATTACTGAGGTAGTAGGAATTTTAGAAAGCTATAAATATCCGGATAATTGCAGTAATGTACAACCTAATAGATATTCGTTGTTCCCAGATAATTTAAAAAGTGAAAATGCCACTCTTCTTGATATTATTACTGAACTTAAATGGTTATTAAACGAAGCTGAAAAATATTATTCAATAGATACTTTAGCTAGAAAATACTACTTGACGGATGATGATATTAGTTATGAGCGTCTTAAAAAATGTTTGATATTTTATTTCACACTCGAACAGTTCGTGTTTTTTGAAAGCGGTATTAAAAACAATAATTACAATTTTGAGAAAAATAAAATAGATAAACGTTATGATAGTTTTATTTCTGTAATCGCGAATAAAGAAAGGTATAGTCTGAAATTAAATACCAACATTAAAATACTTACGTGGAATTATGATATACAATTTGAACTTAGTCTGAAACGGTTTCTAAAAAAAGAAATTCAGGGGTTAAAAAGTAAATACCAAATTTTACCGCCTTTATATTTTCGGGATGAAAAAATTGAACACTTACACAAGAAAGATGAATTCTCATTAATTAAATTAAATGGGAACGCAATATTTACTACCGCAACAAGCAATGAAAATTCTTTCCAAACAATTTTCGATGCTTATCATAATCAAAATTATGCTGAAGATAGACTTCTTGGCATCCTTTTAGATGAATGGAAAAATTTCGATTTTCATAATAACTCCGCCTGCCGCTTTTTAAATTTTGCTTGGGAAGGTAAACCTGACTTTATCGGTAGAAAATATGAAGCATATCCAAACCTCTTAATTGAAGCTGAAAAAATAGCAAGTGAAACTAATATTCTGGTTGTTATAGGTTATTCATTCCCGATTTTTAATAGAGAAATGGATAATCGTCTATTTAAAACAATGCCAAATCTTAAGAAAGTGTATGTTCAAGATAAAGACCCCGATATAATAAAATCAACTATGGAGAATGCATTTGAAATTTTCCAAAAAACAGAATCATCGGCAACTTCAGGTGGAGGCTATAATAAAGAACCAATAGTGAAATTTCATTTGACTAATAATACCAACCAGTTTGTAATTCCATATGAATTATTCCAAGATTAGTTCAATTCTTATCCCCCAATTTATTTGAGGAATGCCTCAGGAAAACCTACCCGCTCAATTCTTTTCATTGCAGTGGCTAGTTTCTTAATAAACATAGGGTCATTTTCATAATTTTTCACATCACGGCTGGTACTACCTTTTGCAGGGAGCATCTTTATAATATGTGTTTTATCCTCAGTCTTCGTACTCATTTCACTTTATTTACTGAACAGAATAAAGGTACAAACAATATTGGAGCAGAAAGGAAATACTGATGAAAAATTGCAACATATCCTCAACGAAACATCGAAAAATACTTAGTTGAATTACAATTTCCCCAATTGCTCAATATCATTAAGGTCCCGATGCCGACCGGAAGCAAGCTTTGCCTGTATTAGTGTATTAATATGCAGGAACCGGAATGTAACATCTTCTTCTGTAAAATACTGTGCCATTCCGAAGGCTTCATCGAAATCCAGACCTTTTACTTCAGTCATTAAATCAATCCTAACAGGGTCTCTGCCAAAACTCCATACATCAAAATTGCCATTCAGGAATTTTTCTCTGGCCATATCAAACACAGGCATGCCAAAATCCCAAAATGCCAGTACTATTTTATCATAATTTTCACTGGTCCTTTTCACCCATACATCCATGTCGCCGGTTGTTCTGTTATAACCATTCAAAATAACAGCCATCCCGCCTACCAGTATATACTCAACTGCGTGCTTATTGAAGCAAGCAATAAAATCACTAAAATCGTTGTTGAAGATGTTAGGCATCGTGCTTTCTTTTTGAAAATACGGTACGGTCCAGTTTTGTGTCGGCAGTTGTGCCATACACCTGGTTTATCAGGAACCAGGCTGCCTCCAGCCGCTCTATATAGGTTTTGTTCTTCCATTCACTTACATGGTCATCAGCTTCACTGGCAGTGGTTGCCTTAAACGCTGTTCGGTCCAGTCGGAATTTTTGCTCCATAGATGTAAAATAACATAAAAATCACCAAATCGGGAATAGTATAAAGTGATCCATCGCTGGTTTGCCAGTATTGTCTTATACCTTAATCCATAAGCACATCTATCTAAATACTTTACCCGCCTGCTAATTATTCCCCCAAAAAATCCCAAATAAGTCAGATTTTTGATTAAGATTCTGTTTTATACAAATCTCCCAATGATAAGGGTTATAATGAAACCCCAATTGCCTATTAAAACAAACCCAGTTAAACTAATAACCGGATGTACAATACTATTTTAACCCTGCATTCTTTATTCCGCTGGCTGGTGCTGGTAGCATTGATAGTGGCTATAGTGCGTGCTTTTTTGGGCTGGATGGGCGAAAAAGAATTTACAAATAAAGATAACCTCCTTAGGCATGCCACGACTACAATTGCCCATATCCAACTGCTTTTGGGTTTGTGGTTATATTCTATCAGCCCGTTGATCGATTATTTTCTTCATCATTACAATGATGCTGTACATATGCGGCAGATCCGCTTTTTCGGCATGGAGCATAGTGTTATGATGCTGGTGGCTATAACCATCATAACTATAGGCTCTGCCAAAGCAAAGAGAAAAATAACCGGTAAAGCCAGGTTCAAAACTATGGCCATCTGGTTTACGATAGGCCTGGTGGTTATACTGGCCAATGTGCCCTGGCCATTTTCGCCACTGGTGGCAAGGCCATGGCTACGCATGTTTTGATTGGATCATCCTATTCGCACTCCTTCATGGGCCGCTCAACCATATCTTGCTTTTGCTCGTCGTATTTGTAGCAGTGCTGTTCTTTGAGCACCATTTTATTGTTCACCACTTTGTACTTCTTTACGGTTTGCTGGGCTCCGGCACAGCACTGGTTCAGTTCAGTTATGGTCTTTGTATCTTCATCAAATTCCAGCGACACCCCCTCATAGCGGCTCTTGAAAAACTTCTTTGTTGCAGGGTTATATAAAAAGTACAGGCTGGAAGTATTCGGCTCGGCATAACCGGTTTCAAACACCGAAAAGTCGGGATAGCCATCAAAGTTGTAATCACCAACTGAAACACTGTACAACCCTGCGCCACTTAGCTGGCAGTCCAGTTTTATCTGTTGCACCAGTTGCCCGGTCTTCTTATCCATGATCTTTACTCCCTTTACCCCTAGCTCATCGGTTACCTTCTCTTTGCCTATTATTAATTTGAAATACTGATTCTTTAATGCTGCCGATTGTATGATCTCCCTGTTATTCCATGTAAGTTTTGTATTGTCTT
The DNA here is from genome assembly GCA_903903635.1 of uncultured Bacteroidota bacterium. Taxonomy (GTDB): domain Bacteria; phylum Bacteroidota; class Bacteroidia; order Chitinophagales; family Chitinophagaceae; genus Nemorincola. The sequence goes on along the minus strand of CAIUZK010000095.1, from coordinate 5,250 downwards.
CTTCCACATCAAAATTCCTTGTTAAAGAAATAGTGGCTTCCTTATTCGTTTTCAGGTCGGTCCAGGTACCCGAAAGGGTGGTAGCCTTTTTATTAAAAGCCGGGAATACCAGTTTGGCCGTTTTAGTCCTCTGCTTATCTGATTCATACAGAGTAAGTGTTTTGCCGGTTATTCTGCCTTCCAGTACTATTGGCTCATGGTGCTTTGTATATTCATAGATTACGTTTACTGCCCCATCCGAATAGACCTCGGCCACCAATTCAATATTGTACCTATCAATGGTTCCGGTATAGCTTACCTGTCCCCATACAAGGCCCTGGCAGAGCAACAGCATTAAGGTAATCAGAACGTAGCGCATTGCCCGAAAGTTAGCATTATTGCCCAGTATGACCAAAAGGGAAGGCGTAGTTTTAAAAATGCTTTTGCCATAACTGTTGAATGGTAACCAGGGATATATTATTTTACGACTTCAATTTCTAAATCACCCCGCCATGCGTGCTGCTACAATAACTGAAGTACTGGACCGTTTAACCACTATTATAAATGACGCTGTAACTAACAACAGAAGGACCGGCTATTTTGCAGCCCTGTATTACAAGGTTACTTTTAGTGTGCAGCAAGGCATACTCAACAATCGTTTTGATGATGGCCCGCGCATGGAGCGGCTTGATGTGAATTTTGCCAACCGATACCTGGATGCCTATGATCAATGGAAAAACAAGCAACCCATGACCGGCTCCTGGCAGGTAGCGTTTGATACAATTGATAAAGCTTCACCGCTTGTGCTGCAACAGCTTTTTCTCGGCATGAATGCCCATATCAATCTCGACCTGGGTATTGCAACTGTTGAGACCATGAAGGGCAAAAATTTGCAGGAGATCAGCAACGACTTCAACAATATTAATTCAGTTATTTCCGCTCTTACCAACCAGGTGATCAGGGAACTTGACCGGATTGCTCCATTGCTTTCACTGCTCGGGTTGCATGCCTCGCGCAATAACTCCATCCTGATACAATTCAGTATAGGCAGCGCCCGCGATGGCGCCTGGAGGTTTGCTGAAGAACTGAATAGCTGCAAGCCGGAAGACTATGATAAATGCATCTCAGAACGCGACAAGAACATAACCCAACTGGCCATGAGCCTGGTTAATCCCGGCAGGCTGGTGAAATTTACTATCTGGGTCATTCATCTTTTTGAATGGAAACAACCCGCAAGGATAACAAAGGAACTACACGAATTCAGCAGGCCTTATCTTAAGGTGGGGCAGGTGGAATGAGTAACAAAGGTGTTTACTCCAGCACCACCTTCTGCACTGCTTTTTCTCCATTGCCCTCATTCCATACTGCAAAATATATGCCGCGGGGCAGCGTATGTATATCGAATGCAGTTGTGGTAGAGATAACCTGCTGCATGGCAGCCTGTGCGCCTTTAATATCCAATAGTTCAATACTCCCCTTAGCATTGGGTGTTGACACAGCAAAAATATCTTTTGCAGGATTAGGGAAAATAGAAATGTGATATTCGGAAGCCGGTTGATTCATTTTCAGTGTGCCCGGCAATTCAAAAGCGCCAATGTCTATATGACCGGCTATAATCCTGCGGTTACCATCATAATCAACGGTATCAGGAGCTATATTGGCGGTATCTCCCCTGTTAATGCAAGGAGAAGTTGACATCAATCTGAAATTGGCTATCAGCGCGCTTTCCGTAACACTTGCGGTAAGGGTTGGCGCAATAAGATCAGGTGAAGTGGCATGAATATTAGTTGTTGAATCCCCTGTTATGCTGCCGAGAAAGGCGTAAATTAAATCATAATCAGGCAGTTCCGAATAATTATGGCTATACTCCACATAGCTGTTACTTATCTCAACTGCATCAATGCCGGAACCGGAGGTTTCATTTCCATAAATGATATTATTCTTTATCAGGCTAAGCGTATCTTTATAGAACAATATTCCTCCTCCATTAGGGGCGGAATTTTTTACAATCTGATTGTTGGTTACACTGGCTTCTGTGTACTGGATACATAGACCACCACCCCAGCAGTTGGAATAGTTATTCGCAATTACGTTATTGTTTACATTATAAAAAGAGGTGCCAAAACTGGTAGCATCACCCTGAAGGAATATGCCACCGCCACCACTTACTGCCCCGCAGATAGAACTGGTGTTCTGGTTGTTGCAGATAAGATTGCCGCTAATATCCACAATTGAGTTGTACGCAGATAGTCCACCCGAATTATAGTTGATATTATCATGAAATTTATTGTTTTTTACACTTCCGGACACTATATCCAAACTTAATGTGCCATGGCCACCATAATCAGTTATCTGGTTTTGGTACACATCATTATTTGTAAAGGTTAGGGCAGCTACTTCAATTTTAATTACGGTAAATTTACCTGTATTAAGATAGAAGGAACAATTACTTACCGTAATGCTGTCGCTGGCGCCCAAAAGAATACTGTTTGGAGAAGTATTATTATGGATACTGCACCCGCTTAAATTATAGATTACTGGGTGGAGGATACCCACAACCAGCCCAATAATCGGGCAGGTATTTGGTCCTCCATTCAATGCTGTATTGTTGTAAATATTGCAATTGTGCACAGCCAGGCTCCTGTGTGATCCAATAGTTCCAAAAAACGAAAGTCCGTCGGCAGAATCAAATTTAGTATAGGTGATGTTGCAGTAATTTAAAATAGAAGAATCAGCGCCGGTACCCCCAAAGTTATCGAACTGTATGCCATGCCAGCCACCAGCTGTGGTTATGGTGTCGGTACTGAATCCGGTGGTATCATTAACTGTAAAATTAATTGGCTGTGAAGCTGTACCCGAAGCATGTAAAATTCCATAGACAAACAATCGGTAACTACCCTGGAAAATGATACTAACTCCGGGATCTACCACCAGGCTGCCTGTATTAGCAACCTGTATATCATTGAAAACAAGGTAGGGCGACCCGGCCAAAGTCCAGTGCCCGGAAACGGTAGGAGTGGTAATGCTCGTCGATGCGTTTGCTATGAAACCACTGATCAGTAATAAAAAGGGCAGGATTTTTTTCACCGGAATATATTTTAAGATTATTGAAAGGTATACCTTAAATTATAAGGCGTATTAAAATGAAAATATGTTTGTGATCTTAAGAAAAATATATTTTACTATATTTTTACTCCACCACCAACTTCTGCACCGCTTTTTCTCCAGTACCATTATTCCAGATGGCGAAATAAGTACCACCGGGGAGGTTATGGATATCCATACAGGTCAGCGTGCTGATTACTTTTTTATTCCCTACTTCCTTCCCGGTAATATCCATGATGGAAATCTGTCCATTGGGCTCGTTTGTTGATACAAAAAGGACATTCACTGCAGGGTTAGGATACACACTCATAGCGCTATTCCCGGTAATAATATTGTTCTGCAGAAATGGCACCGCACCGTATTCATAAGCTCCAATATCTATCGAGCTCCCAATCACGCGGTTGTTATTGGCATAATCCACAGGGCCCGAAAATCCGAAGTTGGTCCCGTGGTCTATACAAGCTGAAGTGGGGATAAGTCCGAAGTTGGCAGTCAGGGCACTTTCAGTTACATTGGCTGTCGCTGTCGGCGCTATAAGCGATGGCGTAGTGCCTACCTGGTTTAGGGTGGTATCCGATAAATAGTAAATCAGGGAGCCTGGCTGAAAATTCACTGCCTGATGATAGGAATGGCCTATCCAGTTGTGGTCGAAAGATAATTCTATTGGAGATAATGTATTGCAGCGACCGTCAATATCCTGGGAGCTAAGATAAGTTGCCCCTACATTTGTATTGCCGTAAAAAATGTTGTTTTTAATGTGTATTGTCGGAACAAAATCAATATAAATGCCGCAACCTAATGGTGATTTATTATTGACAATGGTGTTGTTTATGATTTTTGCATTTCCCGAAACATCATAAATCCCTCCTCCCACATAAGCACAATAATTATTGGCAATAATATTATTGCGTACAACATAGTTATATGCTCCTGTATCCAGACTTAACCCATAAAGGAAAATGCCCCCGCCGCCATAGTTTAATCCGCAATTTCCGCTATCCAGAGTCTGATTATTACAGATGTAGTTGGCATTTATGTCGACATTCCCGCTATAAACAACGATAGGGGCTGTTTTTTTAAGGATATTATTGTAGATCTTGTTGTGCGTTATTTCAGAATAGCTGCCATTGAGTTGCAAAATAAAATTTGCTCCGGAGTCTGAAATATTGCCATTCTGGTAAACATTGTTTTCAGAAAACCTGACCGGGCCGTGAGTAAGAACTAAAGAGGAAACGAACACAAGGGAATTGTTGTTGATATTGCAGTTGTGAATATTAGCAGCCCCACCAGTTGCGTTATTTGCATAAATCAAATAGGATATTGAGTCATGATTATTGAAAAAATTCCATCCTGCCATTTCAAATCCTATAGAGTAATCGGACGAACTGAAAGAGACTCCTGATTCTTTATTATTACTGAAATTACATGATGTAGTAACCATGTTGCTGCTAAAACTGATACCGGATGATTTCAGGTGCTGCACATTGACATACCTGAATTCTGACCCGGTTGAAGTAATGGAAAAATTAATTCCGGCCCAGCCACCTGCGCCGCTGATGTATGGATCCAGGTGCCATCCGGTAGTATCCTGAACATCAAAATTTATTGGTGAAGCAGAGTCTCCTATGGCTATCAGTTTGCCAGGTACATATATACCATAATACCCCTGAAATAGCACATGTACACCCGCATCAATTATCAACGAATCTCCGTATGCGACAGTTATGTCATTATGGATCAAATAAGGCGAACCGGATAATGTCCAGTGGCCGGAAACAATAGACGTGGTTATGCTCGTTGAGGCGTTTGCCACGAAACCACAGAACAGTAATAAAAAGGTCAGATTTTTTTTCATAGGAATAAATTTAAGTTTACTAAAGATACAATTTTATTTATAAGACGTATAAAAATGCAAAATAGGTTGGCAGTCTTAAAAATAATAAATCAGGCAATACTTATGCGCAATTTATACTTTTAACGGGATAAAATGGTGCATTTTTGATATGTAAAAAAGATACGCATCTTTATAAAACCTCTATAAGATGCGTATCATCAATCTCAGTACTAGTGAGACTGACAGGCTAAATTACGAAAGGTATCATTATCCTGATCCTTTAATTCAGAAAAGGCTACATGCGGTATATTTGAAAGCTACATTTATTAAGT
>CAIUZK010000094.1 GCA_903903635.1 uncultured Bacteroidota bacterium | reverse complement strand
TAACTATTACAAAACAAATAATTATTGCTAAATACTTTTGATTATTTGCAGCACATTTGAAACCAACAAGTATAAGTGTACAGTTTAACTTAAATTAAGGACTTGAATTCGTTTTCCAATTCACCTCCTTATGTTCGCTTTATGCTGATTTTCTAACAATAAAACGCCTTCTTCTAAAACAAAATTGCTTCCCTAAACGATTGCATTTGAGAAACAGATAACCACCTTTAAATATAAGTGATTTATTTTTAATTTGCCAGTTATTATGATTTCATTGTGATTTAATTAACAAACCATAAAGCACTTTCTAATTTATTTTTTTACATTTGAATTGGAAACTAATATCATTAACAATTAAACAGCGCTTATCATGAGTCATAATAACGTTAATTTTCGCTTTTCGAAGGGCTTATTATTTTTGGTTGCATTTTTGATTTTCATATCAAAATCAAATGCACAAGGTACCTGGACAGCCTTATCTCATTTATCTCCAAATTACAACGGTGGAGTTATGCTTTTACTCACAGATGGAACTGTAATAGCCAAAACCACTTATGGTGGTATAGGTGGTGTTGCAGGTAACAACTGGGACAAACTGACGCCGGATGCAAGTGGCAGCTATGCCAACGGAACCTGGTCATCGATTGCACCAATGATCAACGATCGCCTGTACTTTTCCTCATGGGTAATGAGCGACGGAAGAGTATATGTTGGAGGCGGCGAATACGGAGCAGGAACAGGCGCTGAAATATACAACCCAAAGGCCAATACATGGACTTCTTTAACTACACCCGGAGCTTATTTTTCTGATGGTAATTCTGAAAATCTTCCCGACGGAAAAATTTTACTTGGTGTCGCAACCGGCACCACAAAAGCAAATTATATTTATGATCCTGTTACCAACACATTTACTGCTGGTCCTGACTGTATAAACAGCCATGCAGAATCAGCCTGGTTGAAATTACCGGACAACAGTATTTTGCAGGTCGATTTTTTTGCAACAACTTCTGAAAGGTATATACCCTCTTCCAATACCTGGATAGCCGATGCAACCGTTCCTGTTGCATTATATGACCCCTATGCATTTGAAGCCGGAACAGCAGTATTACTACCAGACGGCCGTGGTTTTTTTCTGGGTTCTACCGGTCATACCGCTTTCTATACCCCATCAGGCAATACCAGTCCCGGCACATGGGCTGCCGGCCCGGATATTCCAGGTGGCAAGGGAACACCTGATGCACCTGCAGCCATGTTGAATAACGGCAAAGTACTTATTGCTGTATCCCCTACACCAACAGCAGGTAATGATTTCCCATCCCCAACATCATTTTATGAGTTCGATTATTTAACCAATACTTATACTTCATTAGGCGCTCCGGGTGGTGGCAGCACAGGCAGCTATGCGCCATATATTACCAATATGCTCAACCTGCCCGATGGAAAAATTCTTTTCGTATCGCAAGGCAACAAACAATATTATCTCTATACACCGGATGGCACACCACTTACGGCTAGCAAACCTACCGTAGATAGCATCATTAGAAACAACTGCGATACATTTACAGTTACGGGCAAATTATTTACCGGCATTTCTGAAGGTTCTTCTTATGGTGATGACTGGGCAATGTCGACCAATTTCCCGATTGTAAAATTAACCTCAGGCTCTAACGTTTATTATGCAAAGGCTTTCAACTGGAACAGGATTGGCACTGTAATGACCGGCACTCTGGCAGATACCGTTCAGTTCGAACTCCCCTCCGGTCTGACTCCAGGTTCTTACTCTCTTCAAATTGTTGTAAACGGAAATCCATCAGCAGCAACTTCGTTCAACACCGATATCAGCATATCAGGAACTTCATCTGCTCTTTGCCTGGGCGCAACTACTACTTTTAGCGGCGCATCATCAGTAGGTATCTGGAGTAGCAGCAATACAGGAGTTGCCACAGTAAATGCATCAACAGGTGTTGTAACTGGTGCGGGAGCTGGCTCGGCTAATATATACTATACGCTGAGTGGCTGCTCCTCAACAAAAGCAGTAAGCGTAAATATAGCCACATCAATTACCGCATCTGCTGATACAAACGGAACAATATCCCCTTCCGGTATTACTACTCTTTGTCCGGGAGGTAGCCAGACTTACTCAATAACTCCTGCAACAGGATACCATATTAGCTCAGTAACCATAGATGGCAGCAGTATCGGCACATCATCAAGCTATACCTTCAGTTCGGTTACAGCAGGTAGCCATGCTATTTCTGCTACATTTGACATCAACACATATACCATAGATGCATCATCTACCCTATATGGTACAATAACACCTTCAGGCACTACCACATTGAATTACGGTAGCAGCCAGACCTATACAATGAATGCAGACTGGGGATTCAACGTTGTTGATGTAGTAGTTGATGGCTCAAGTGTTGGCGCAGTTACTTCTTATACGTTCAGTTCAATAGCTGCCAATCATACCATTAGTGTAACATACGATATCATATACGATACCGTTTTCGCCACAGCAGGCGCAAATGGCTCTATTTCTCCTGCCGGGAGTACTCCTGTTAGTTATGGCAATGATCAGTTTTTCAGTATAACTCCCGATACCGGATATATTATCAGCGATGTGATAATTGATGGTTCCGGCATCGGACCGGTTTCAGCATATGTATTCTTTGGTATTGACGGGAATCATACGATCAGTGCTGTTTTCGCACCTGATGCTTATATAATCTCGGCATCTGCAGGATCGAATGGAACAATTACACCTTATGGGGATATTTCATTAAGCCCCGGAGCCACCCAGTCTTTTACAATTACGCCTGCTACCGGTTATCATATCAGTGATGTAATTGAAGATGGGAGCAGTATGGGTGCCATGACAACATGCTCATTTACTTCAGTATCAGCCAATCATACAGTAAGTGCCACTTTCGATATGAATACCTACACCATAACTTCTTCAGCAGGATCTAACGGTACAATTTCTCCTGCCGGCACATCTGTAATTAGTTATGGAGGAAGTCAGACGTATACATTTACTGCAAATACCGGATATCATATTAATGACGTAATAGTAGATGGCACAAGCGTTGGTGCAGTATCCTCCTATACCTTTAGCGCCATTTCAACAAATCACACTATAAGTGTATCTTATGGAATAGACATCTTTTCCATTACTGCGGCTTCAGGAGCCAACGGAACAATTACCCCTTCAGGAGTAACCTCTGTTAGTTATGGCGGAAGTCAGACATATACCTTTGCTGCGAATACAGGTTATCACATCAACAGTGTTACTATTGATGGCACCGCAATTGGAAGTCCAGGGTCATATACTTTCAGTACAGTCACTACGAACCACTCTATCAGTGTTAGTTATGCCATTAATACTTTCACAATCTCAGCCTCATCCTCCGCTAATGGGTCAATCTCTCCGTCAGGAACCAGTACTAATGATTATGGTTCCAATCAAACCTATACTTTCACTGCCAGTACCGGTTACCAGATCAGCAATGTGACGGTTGATGGCACATCAGTAGGAACGCCAACTACTTATACGTTTAGTTCGGTTGCTGCAAATCATACTATTAGTGTTAGTTATTCAATCAGCAGCTACACCATCACTGCCTCTTCAGGTTCACATGGCACCATTTCCCCATCCGGTACTACCACCCGCACCTATGGTAGTAGCCAAACTTATACTTTTAGTGCAGCAAGTGGTTATCATATCAACTCTGTAACTGTTGACGGAACTTCCGTAGGCACTCCATCTTCCTACACCTTTAGTTCAATTGCAGCAAACCATACTATAGCAGTAACATTCAGTATCAATTCATTTACGATTACAGCATCGGCAGGTTCTCATGGTACAATTTCGCCATCTGGTACCGTTGCCGTATCTGCAGGAGCCAGCCAAACTTTCACTATTACTCCTGCCAGTGGTTATCATGTTAATACTGTTACTGTTGATGGCGCTTCGGTTGGGGCTGTTACTACTTATACATTTAGTTCCATCACAGCAAACCATACCATTAGTGCTACCTTTGCAATTAATACATTTACAATTACAGCTTCAGCAGGTTCTCACGGATCTGTTTCTCCCTCGGGCACTACAACAGTTTCCTACGGCGTCAATCAGACTTATACAATAGCACCGGCAAGTGGCTACCATATAAGCAGTGTTACTGTTGATGGCGCTTCAGCAGGTACGGCTTCCACCTACACTTTTAGTTCTGTAACCTCCAATCATACAATAAGTGCCGCATTTGCAATTAACACTTACACCATTACTTCTGGTTCAGGAAGCAATGGAACTATTTCTCCATCAGGCACAACTACAGTATCATCAGGCGGAAGCCAGGTATATACCTTTACAGCCAACACCGGTTATCATATAAGCAGTATTGTGGTTGATGGCGCAAGCATGGGTACAGCCTCATCCTACACATTCAGCTCTGTGAATGCAAACCATACCATAAATGTAAGTTTTGCTATTAATACATTTACTATCACCTCTTCACACGGATCGCATGGTAATATTTCCCCTAATGGCGCATCTTCAGTTACTTATGGCAGTAACAAAACATACACAATGACTGCAAACAGCGGATACCATATCAGTAGTGTACTTGTTGATGGAACAAGCGTAGGAACTTCAGGAACTTATACCTTTAGTTCAGTTGCTGCAAACCATACTATTGCAGTATCTTTTGCAGTTAATACAGCACTTGCTGTTTCACTTACACCTTCACCAACTGCAATCGTCACAGGCCAGTCATCCTATACTATTTTCGAGAACTATGGCGATCAATCCTTCACACTTATAGCTACAGCATCAGGAGGAACTCCCGGTTACACGCATAGCTGGTCGCCTTCAGGATCATGCTCTTCTCCTTATAGTTCTACTACTCTTGTTACTCCGACTGCAACCACCACTTATATAGAAACTGTCACAGATTCTGATGGGAATGTTGCAACAGATTCGGTTACTATATACTACCAGAATACAAATTGCAATCCAAGCGGTGATAACCACCACCATATGAGGCATCATAATTGTTCGCATACCGGCTATGATGCAGATGATGAAGATGATACACAATTAAAAGTTTGCATTTGCCATAGTGGACATACACTAAGCGTAGACAGTTCCAGTGTTTCAACCCATCTTGCTCATGGAGATTATCTGGGCTCTTGCTCAGACGATGCTGGTGATTACGATGAAGATGAATCTGGTAGTGGCCATGGTTCAAAGCAAAACAACATTATTGCTCAGGGAGTTAGTACTATAGAGGTTTACCCTAATCCATCAGAAGGTATCATATTTATTGCTGTACCAGCAGCTAATGCTCAGGCTACAATAATCATTACAGATCTGGCTGGAAAAACTATTGAAACCAGGGAAATCTCTGACAACAACGGCTTGCCGGTTGCATTCGATTTATCCAATGTATCTAAAGGTATATATCTTGTTCGGGTAATAGCTGGCAAAGAGAATTACACAACAAAGATTAATATCAGGTAAATAGAATTACAGAAATTGAAAAGAGGGGGATGCCAGATAACGGCAAACCCCTCTTTTATTTTTTGTAAATGCCACTAAAATTATATGCTCTGTTTCAGTAAAACAGCATTATATCAAAATGCCCTATCAATAATCACCGTATGATGAAACCGGCAATTGACTCAATGCATCTTCCAGTTGTTTATCACTTGGCGCAATACCATGCCACTCATGAGTACCTTCCATAAAGCTGATTCCTTTGCCCATTATGGTTGTCATTATAATGCAAACAGGCTTGCCCTTTCCTGTAGCTTTTTTTGCCTCGGAAACCACCTTTAGAATATCGGCCATATCATTACCATTCATCTCTAATACTGCCCAGCCAAACGATTCGAATTTTAATTTCAGATTGCCTAACCCCATTACCAGATTGGTAGGCCCATCTATCTGCTGACCATTATAATCTATGGTTGCAATAAGGTTATCAATTTTGTGGTGAGCGGCAAACATGATCGCCTCCCAGTTTTGCCCTTCCTGCAGTTCGCCATCGCCATGCAAAGAGTAAATGAGGTGGCAATCGTTATTCATCTTTTTAGCCAGTGCGGCACCACAGGCAACACTAAGTCCCTGCCCAAGCGATCCGCTGGCAATACGAATACCTGGCAAGTGCTCGTGAGTGGCAGGATGACCCTGAAGGCGGGTATTTAAAACTCTGAAAGTGCTGAGCTCAGCCACAGGAAAATAACCAGACCTTGCCAGTACACTATAAAATACAGGCGAAATATGACCATTCGACAAGAAGAAAATATCCTCGTCCCTGCCATCCATATCAAATCCCTGTTTGCGATCCATGATTTCAAAGTACAGGGCAGTAAGGAAATCGGCACAGCCCAATGACCCGCCAGGGTGGCCACTCTGAACCTTATGAACCATACGTACTATATCACGGCGCACCTGTGTGGCCATTTCTTTCAGACTATTTGTATCCATTTTTACTGGTAAATTGTCAGCAAAAGTAAGAGTTAGACGGGGATTTTTCAGCGAAAAATTATTCATTCTGAAAAACACTGCGTTTATGGGTTGTTACCTGATATAAATCATATTTTTCACGTCTGAATCATGCTTAAAATTCAATTATCTTTGCAGCACTAAAAATATGCATATGAAAAAATTAATGTTCTTATTGCTACTTTTTCCATTTTTTGCCGGTGCACAGGTTTCAGATACTACTTATCTGCTTACCTCACTACCGGCTACTGATCCCCACAATGTGCTGATCGAATGTTTTACCGGCACATCCTGTAGTAGTGTTCCGGCAGCAGATTCTTTAATGGATTCTATTAAAAATGCCTATGCTCCGGCACGCACCAACATAATTAACTATTATGTAAACGGATTACCCCAAACCATACCACCGGCCGGTGCAGCTCACGATTTCAGAAGTTCGACTGCCAATACCATTGCAGGAGCTGTATATAGTGGTATTTCCGGTTTGCCCTCTGCCGGTATCGACCGTTCATTGGATAATTCGTTATTCATACCATCAAACTGGAATTCGGCTGTAGCTGTTCAGATACCGATAACCGATTCTCTTAATCTCGAAGTTTCCGGCACTTATAATCCTGGAACAGGCAATGCCACCATTATAGCAAAAGTCACTTATACGCAACCTGTTTATACTTTAAACAATCTGTCGATAGCAATCGTTGAAGACAGCATTACTGATTTCCAGGCAAAGCCACTAACCATTGATTCCAGCTATCTGTTCAACAATATTTTCCGGGCTATGGTTACTACGGCGCCTTTTGGCGACCCGATTTTATACTCACTTCCTGTAAAAGAACCCGGGCGAGTATATCAGAGCAAATATATCTTTGCGACCAGCCCTTCATGGTCTATAAACCATTGCAAGATTATTGCTTTTGTCAATGGTGTTTCGGCTACCAATAGTGGTGTGTTCCAGTGCGCCAAAACAAAACTCGCAGGCAGCATTACAACTGGTATTGAACCTGAATTACTGACACAAACGGGTATATACCCAAACCCTGTTAAAGATCATTTATATATAGTATCAGAAAAAAAATCTTCCTATACATTATTCAACGTTACAGGCGCAATTGAACAAAAAGGCAATATAAAACCGGGCAAAAATACTATTGATTTATCTTCAGTTATTCCGGGCATTTACATGATGGAGATTATGGATAATGAGGGACAAAGAACCATCAAAAAAATAATTAAGGAGTAGTTTGTCGCTTTTTAGTCCGATGAATTAATTCGAAAGGTAAAAGGTCTGGCAACATCAGCCAAAATTGATTTTTAACAATATTAATTGGTATTAAAACAAGTTTTTTTTTGATTCTTATAGAATTGCACACTGCCTAAAAAATATTTTGTTGCGCATTTTTTTATTGGAAAGTGATACCCCAAACCCCACCCGTTGAAAAAACGGGACCTTGTTCCGGGGCTTCACAGGTGGAGGAAAATTCAACCTTATAACATTATTCTTCTTTTAATGTTTATTTGCAAGTCTAGTGAATTGCACACTGCGCAAAAATATTTTGTTGCACAATTTTTTATTGATAATCAAGTGATTAGATCTTGGAAATTGCGCATTTTGGGGTGCAGTGTGCAAATTTGTCTGAATCGCGGATTAATGGGATTAAAGGATTTCGCGGATTGTGTGTGCTGTAAAAATATGGCATTAAATATAACGGATAAAATGTCTGAACCAAGATTTGCATGATTAAATGATTATATGATCGAGTTTGGCATCACTGGAAATTGCACAGTGCGCAAAAATATTTTGTTGCGCAATTTTTTATTGATAATCAAGCTTTTAGATACTGATGATTGCGCATTTTGGGGTGGAGTGTGCAATTCCCATTTTAGTTGAAAAGTTGAATGGTTGATACAGCGAATGGTTGAATAGTTGATAAGTTGAATGGTTGATAAGGCGAATGAGGGGTGAATTTTACCACTAAGGCCACAAAGGAGGCGCAAAGGCCACAAATTTATACCCCCGCCCCTCCCATTGAAGAAACGGGACCTTGTTCCGGGGGAGTACATAAGACTCAAGCTCCCGGCTTCGCAACTTTGATCATTAGAAAAGACGTAGGATCATTCGAGTTACTAACACGAGTTGTGTTTGTCTTGCTTTATTATTTGTTTTTGGGGCGGTTGTAGAGGTTGTTGAGTTTTGAGTGACTTGATATTTTTTGGGGTTTGGTATTGTTGTGGGTATTTGTGTTGCTATTGCGGACCTGTGGTTGGGGTAGGGATAGCTGATTCGGATTTTTATTATTCCCGGTTGTTTTTTCCTGCTCTTCTTTTTTGTTGAGGGATTGCATGAAGGCTTCGTGCTCGGTGCGGATGATGGCCAATTTGTCGGGGTAGGATAGTTCAGGGGTTGGGTTTGAATAGGTTGCCGGGGGTTGTGGTGTTGGTGGTGCTGCCTTGATTTCATCGGGGGTAAATGGGTCGGGCTCGCCCTGGGGTGGGTTTTCGGACCAATGCACTACGTCTTGTATGTCGAGCTGAGTTTCTTTTATATTTTCTTCTTTTTGGGGTATGCAGCCATGTTCATCGAGCTTGCCGAGCAGGATGGAGCGGCTGCTCACTTTTGCCTGGGTCCTGATAAAGTCGTCGAGCATAGACTGGACTTCGAGGGCCTTGTCAGGGTTGTTTTTACTTACGAATTCCATGAAGCGGTTGCGTAGCTCGATGGTTTCGTTGAGTGCATTGCCTTTGGTGAGTTTGCGAACAAGGGAGCCGAGTTTGCAGACGTTATTGACCTCATCGTTGGTCAACTGATTAAATGCCCTATCTGGCGCCAATAGCTTTTCCTGATACCGTGTGAGCAGGAGCCAGGCATTCTCGGTGCCGATGGATGGCATGTTGTCGGTGCAGCTTTTTAGGCGATCCCAGGCGTTATCGGCGGCCCAGTAATGGACTGTGCGGCGGCTGATGCCGAGCATTTGCGCGATCTCGGTTTTTGTCAAATTTGTTTTGATAAAGAGCGTTTCGGCGAGCTCTTTTAAATCATTGTTGTTTTTCATATCAGAATTATAGGATTAAAGAATTTTCAGCCCTTCGGCAAGCTCAGGAGGACAATCCTCTTGCGAGCATAAGGGCCTGGTTTGTTTTTCGCGCATAAAGTTCCTACGGGTTTATGGGTTGGGGAAATTGGATTTCTATGACAGTACGGATTTCGTACTATGACAGACCGTATACGGTCTATCATAGATTTTTTTTGCAGTCTAAATGACTGGTATTTAGTTGAGTATATGTTAGGAGTGTGGTGTGAAATTCGGGAGCGGCTAAATTATGGGATTTTGTTATGGGTTTTGGGAGATATTATTTGGGAAAATAATGGATAGTAGTAGGTTTATACGGTCTATCATAGATTTTTTTTCGGGGTTAAATGATTGGTATTTAGGTGGGTATATGTTAGGAGTGTGGTGTGAAATTCGGGAGTGGTTAAATTATGGGGTTTTGTTATGGTTTTTGGGAGATATTATTTAGAAAAATAATGGGTGGTAAAGGGTTTGTTCGGAAGCGGGACGCTTCCATATAATGGGACGAAGCGGGACGCTTCGACCAGTGGGTCGTTTTTATGGAGCAGAACAAATGTTGATGGCAGTTCGATACAACAATTACTACGAAAACAAAACTTAATTAAAGTCGGACAACATTGTCTGATATGCAATTATGTTACCCTGTGTATCCACCTTTATATCTATACCAAAAAAATTTCCCCGACTCTTCAATTTTGTTCTTACCATATATGTGTGCTCAAATTCATCTTCACTAAATCCTATAATTCGCCAAGTTTTACTTTTTACATTTTCCAAATATAAGCTATCCAAATAGGGCGTAACAGCAGTTGCCAACTGTTTACATTTACTATTGCATGGAGAATGTGCATGTATGAAGCAACTTGATACTATTGCGCTAATTGTTATTATTGAAATTAGTCTTTTCATTTTATATCCTTATTTTTCCCTAATTCAACGGCTTTTTTACCACTTTCATCATTTTTTTGATGCCCTCCATCATTATCAATATGGTTTGTTTGTTGATATAGCCGAAATTGAATATACTTAGCAGTATTATGCACCATATATAAAAAGTGACCAGCTTCGTGATTCAACAAATATTGAGGTCCATGTCGTGAGCTTTGGGGCTGCGTTAAATTCACAGTTTTCGATATTGTTATGGAATTTTTATTTTCGGCAACTGTTCATTATTTTGCAAAGGGTCTGAAACACCTGTATAAGCGTTGGACTGAAATATTATATTTATAATTAAATTATTATTTTACGTATAACTCAAATTTATCTACGATATATTTAGGTAGTACATTACAGAATACTATACTTTCAGGTTCATATAAAAGCGGAGTTATACCATTAGGGTGAAAAAATATCTCGTTGTTGATATATCTATTTTCAACATTACAATGGAGTTTTACAAAATGCAAATCAACTTTTATGCATTTCCACATGTAGTTATTGTCTAAATATTTATTTGACGTTTCAAAATGTTTGAATGGCATTTTATTAACCGAATCAGCTAGAGAAAAAATCTGATCTAAATTATATCTTTTTGATATTTCTTTATCAATAATCGTATCTTCAAAACTTATACATGCTAGGTTATATCCTTGCCAATAATCCCCTGAATATAGATTGTTATCAAAGCATATTAAATAACTGTTTTTAAATTTATTACCCCCCCATTTCTTGGTGAGAAGAACGAAATATACATTTCTATTTTGTACTACTAATGTATCTGGGCAATTCGAAAACCCATGGACATAAACGAACATAGTCATGGCTAAAAGAAAGATAAAAAATCTATTCATAAAATATTCCAAATTTTATTTTCTTAATTGATCAATTGTTTCCAATGCTGCATTTCCGTCCCCGGCGAGTCTCCGCTTTTTTGCGGGACTCGCCGGAATCAGGGTACTTAAGCTGACTATATGCACTATGCCTCATTTATAATTTCAATTTGCGGATTCTATAAAAATAGATACTCCCCACTGGTCGAAGTTATACCGTCCTAATACAATGAAGCGTCCCGCTTCCGAGCCACACTGCTAAGTTCATTATCTAAAATATTTAAACAAGCATTGCCAAATCTATCAAACCCTGAGTGCCACCGCAATAGTCATGAGTGCTGCTGTATTTATAATGCTGCGGTTCACATACGAATCCTGCCTCAACAGGATTGTTGTGTATATATTTCAACCGCTGTTTAATCATTTTGGCAGTAGATAATTGTACCGGGTGACTATCCTGTATCCAAAACTGGAAATCGTTATTATTACTGTTTGATAAACCAGCTTTCCTGAACAACCTCATCATCCATTCCTTGCGGCTCTCCTGGCTGTTTTGTTCAATGGCGATCCTGATGTGCCTTGATGTATAGCTTTTTAAGTCCCTGATAATATCCTGAAGTTTATTGTCGCCCTTTGTGCCTATGATCATATGCACATGGCTGGTCATTATAACCCAAGCCCCTACCAACAGGCCTTTTTCCTTCTGGCAAAATTTCACACTATCAATAAAAATTTCCCTGTAGATATCGCGTATAAATATGTCTACCCAATTTATGGTCGTAAAAGTTACGAAATAAAATTCAGTCTGGTCGGTGATACTGTATTTTAGAGCCATGAGGTTGAGATTGTTTATTGTATATACAAATATATGCATTTTAGGAAACGTGGCTACCGGATGGTAAGGTTTATTCGAAAGCGAGGACGCTTCCGTATGTGAGGACGAAACGGGGCTTTGACCAATGGTTAATTCGGAAGCGGGACGCTTCCACATGTTGGGACGAAGCGAGATGCTTCGACCAGAAGACGAAACGGGGCTTTGACCAATGGTTAATTCGGAAGCGGGACGCTTCCACATGTTGGGACGAAGCGAGACGCTTCGACCAGTGGAGTACCATCAAACCACCACAGCACGCACCCCAGAGGGTTGCAACAATTCGTGCAAATGGAAAATTTTTATCATTTTGAAAACTACTGATTGTCATACATTCAGAACACATCTCTGGCAGCCTCGCCGAACCAAATTGCCGGCATCTTAATTATAGTAAAACAGCATCTTTGATAGCTGTTCATTTAAGCATCAATTCAATCACCTCAATGACATAATGAGAGAACCTCTTATCGCAAATCAGGATTCTCCGCAGCTATGCAAAAAAACACATTCACACTACCCTTCTTGATTTCTATTGATGTCGGGCACAGGCAGTAAATAGCACGTTATTTCACCTTTACGAAGTGCACTGTATCACTGTAAAAAACCGGGTTGTTCAGATTAGTCCTTATGCGCTCCCTAACAGCCGCACTGCTGGTTACATACTTCATGGTACTGTCTGATACCGCCGCTGCAGTAATCATATTTCCCGAAGGATTGATGTCAAGAATTTTTAGCAGCAAATAGCCATTCAATGAGTCGTCTGTATACAGCACATTCAGAAACATCACATTATTCACATCCGACAAAAACGCATCATACTTTAGTGTCCTTTTGTTGCCCTCATGTTCTTTTATGGTAACCTTATAATGAGTTTCATCTTTTTTGGCAACACTATAAAGGTCGCTCTTTCCTTTCTTTTCCTTTTCTTTCCAATTGCCTATCAACCTTGAGTCTGTTTTTATTACAGCCTGATCATCTATCGGGTATTTCGAAAGGTCACAACCAGCCAGTAATAGCATCATCAAAACCGGCAATAACAGAAGCAGTTTCTTCATACACTAACATTTAGATAATGAAAACTAATACTCTTTTTTCAGCATCATACTATAAACCGGCTATCCATTCCCAATTTTAACATCAATCCAACTTAAAATCCGAATAGATCTTTTTAGCAACTACCTCATATTCTTTGGCCTTTTGCATATTGCCCATTTTCTGGTAAGACAAAGCGATATAAGGCACATCACGCCCGTTTTTAGGATCCATGGTCAACTCCTTGTTAAACAGGTCAATGGCAGCCTGATATTGTTTCAGAAAATAGTAACACCTCCCGAGGTTCGAATAGGCATTTACATAACCTTGATTTAGCGAAATGGTCTTTTTAAATTGCTCTGCAGCCAGGGCATAATTCTTACTGTTCAGATACACTGCCCCCAAATTATTATAGGCATCCGGATCATTAGGCATCAACTGTGTTACAATCTTGAAGTGAATCGCTGCAGAGTCATACTTCTGAATCATATAATAGTCAGTAGCCAGTTCCTTTTGTCCATCCACATAATTCGGATCAAACGAAAGCATAATGTTATAATATACTGCTGCAGAATCATACTTTCTTACCTGCTTATACGCCCTCGCCAGGTTCAGGTACACAAACTTAAAATTGGCATTCCCTTCTATCGACCGTTTCAGAAAAGGTATTGATTCTTCATACTTGCCCAGGGTTATATACACACTGCCCATATTGTTGTTTGCCGTTGCATTGAATGGTTTTAGTTTCAATGCTGTTTTATCCTGCACCACTGCTGAATCATACATACGTGTACGTTCATACAACCGGCCCAGTTCTACATGTGCCTCCGCAAAATCCGGGTATATAGCAAGCGCCTTTCTCAGATACCCGATACTCTCCTTATCCATTTCCTTCCGCTTTGTGCTGTCTGGTTCCTCAGGATACATATTCTCAGCCATTGCTGTAGCCAGGTATTGGTACAACCGGCTATCCTCTGGCGACTTCTCCACATCTGTTTTATACAGTGTATATTCATCCTTCCAGTCGCTGTTTCGTGCTACAGTAAGCCCGCCAAATACCAATGCAAGCGGCAAAAGTATGGCAAGCGTTTTCCCGGCCTTTATACTCAATATATTCGTAGCCCCTTCCTTAATTATCCATTGCTCTATAGCCAGGGCCGCAGCTATACAGAAACCTGTAGAAGCAAAAAACGCAAAACGCTCTGCCATCTCAGCCCCCATCAGGAATGGGAAGTTGGAAAATAAAGATAACGTAGCCAGGTAAAACAAAATGGCAAATGCCCACGGATCCTTCTTGTCTTTTATAAACCTAGTTATACCCACATAGATCAGTCCCAGGTATGCGGCAATGGAAAGTAGCGCCCACACATTGCCAAATCCCACAAAAGGTATACTGTTAAACGAGTAGTTGGCCAGCAGCGGATAAGGTATAAACATCAATTTCAGATACTTACCGATCACCAGAAACTCAGTGGCTATTTTTGTAGCCATATTGGGCGCACCGGCAAGTGCATTATCCATAAAGTCGGTCGCCGTATTTGCCTCATTGGCATGATATTTAGCCAGTACCACAGTTCTTATTATCAGAAATATTACCGTCGCCAGCACCGTTCCGGCCGAAATCATAATAGCTCTCGATCTATTTTCGTTATAATAGAAAAAGAACAAAACCGGTATTATTGCCAGGAAGGTAATTACTGTTTCCTTTGAAATGTAAGACAGGAACAAAACGAAAACACCCAGTATCAACTGCATCATTTTTCCCGACTTCATGTAGTTCATAAACAGGTTGAGCGACCAGAATGCAAAGAAATAACAGAGCAGCTCATCTCGGCTCTTGATATTTGCTACTACCTCTGTATGTATGGGGTGTACTGCAAAAATCAACGCTGCAATAAATGCAATCGCTGTTTTCTTTCCGTCGAAAAATTTATTCATAAACAGAAATAACATGACCACACAACCCATAAAAGTCAGAATATTGAAAAAGTGTCCAACCATAGGGTTCAATCCGAAAAACTGGTATTCTATCGCGAACATGACCAGCGACAGCGGACGATACAGGTCATTGGGTATTACCAGGTATCCCCTCATATGGGGAGTGGTGAGCAGTTCCGGTATTGCTTTTATTCCCTGCTTTACAAACACATTGTCCTTAAGCACCATTACATCATCAAGGATATAGCCATGCCCCAGCGTATTGAAGTAAAGAAGGAATGCAACTGCCGCCAGTGCAATGCACAGATAATTCAGCGAAAACCAGTCACGTTTTTTAACATCACCTCCCTGCTTGCCCGCTCCGGCAGCCTTTTCTCTGGCATTTCCTGCTGTTGATCTTGCAGGTCCCTGTGCTGGTGCTGGTCTTACATTTTGATTTTTAGCCATCTTAAATAATTCTAGGTCCGTAGTATTAATTCCGTTCAGGATTTTAATTGTCCAAAAGTAAAAAGTAATGGGTAAAATCCCTATTCATTAAGACCTATCTTTTCGCTTTTTTGCATTTTAGCATATTTTTTTCAACAATAAATAGGGGTTTTCTTTTGATCCGTTGTCTTATAATAAACAAAGAAGTTGCCGGAAGCTATTACCTTTAACCTATTACATCCAGATGCGCTAATGGACAATGATACTGTCGGCTTTCAGTATACCATAGCCGAGAGTTCGGCATTATTCGAGAATGTTTTTAAATCTAATTTTAAAAACCTTCATGCGTATGCCTGCTCTATTCTTAAAGATGATGCCTCCGCCGAAGAAATTGTGCAGCAGGTCTTTTTAAAACTATGGGAGAAAAATGAGCAATTGGCCGACTTAAAGTCTGTTCAGGCCTACTTATACAGGTCTGTGCACAACGAATGTCTGAATTTTCTGAAGCACAGCAAAGTTAAAGCGGCACATCAGGCTCATTCATTATACGTTAACCGGGAGCCGGCTCCCGATACCGATCAGGTAACGCTTAAAGAACTACAAAAAGAAATAGATGCAGCAATAAATGATTTACCCGAACAGTGCCGTACCATCTTCCAGTTAAGCAGGTTTGAAGACCTTAAATACAAAGATATAGCAGGCAAACTCGGTATATCTGTAAAAACAGTTGAAAACCAGATGGGCAAGGCATTGCGAACCCTGCGCACTAAACTTGCAGGCTATTTGCCCCTGTTATTGATGATTGTTAATGTATTAAATCTGACCTCGTGAATAAAGAAAGTAAAATATCCGATGAATTGCTGGTTAGGTATCTGCTGGGCGAAGTTTCTGAATCCGAACATACACAGGTAGAAAAATGGATTGGCGAAAGCGCTGCCAATAAAAACGAATTTGATACTTTCCGTCTCATCTGGGATCAGAGCCGCAACCTGGCTCCTGCCGGTAATATAAATGAAAATGATGCCTGGGCCCGTTTCAAAGAACGCACCACACAAACAAGTCCTAAAACAATTACTTTACCAGGTCGCAATAACAATTTATGGCTAAAGGTAGCGGCTGCACTGCTGTTATTGGTGGGAGGCACATGGCTCAGTTTTACACTTTCCAAACAAGCAAATTCAATTAGCACTGCACAGAATAATCAATTTATAAAAGTAAATCAACCCGCTCCTGTAAATAATAAAACAGAGGTAACACTTACGAAAGATACCAATAAATCAATAGTTGCTCCTGTTCCCGATAATCCTTCTGCCCATGAAGTAAAAGAAACAACAGACCGTATATTGGCCATAGCCCGGAAGGATTCAAAAAGCAATAAACCTGCTGTTACCAAACATACAGGCAAATCAAGTGAATTCATCTGCAACAGTACACCCTACTCTTTCGAAATTTGTATTAAGCAATCTGTAAAATGTAAAAATGACCAGCCGGAAGCCATTTCTACCTGCAACGTTCTGGAACCCGACCAATCAGGACGTCTTCACTATAAAGCCTTTGATAAGATCGCTAAAAACTGCAAGGCCACTATCGATGAGATCCGGATAACAGAATTGACTACCGGGCAGACTATTGTGCTCAATGATCATTCCACTCCAACAACCGCCCAAAATTTCTTCAACCATATTACAGGCAAGAAGAAAGGCGATGTTTTAGCAGGTATGCTTCATTCAGATTGCGATGATAATATAGATAATTGCACACTTGCCTTTGACAGCAATTTCGGTAACCTGATTTTGCAATAAAAGTTAACTTTTACTAAAAATAGATTTTAATTAACGATTTTTCTTTACTTTTAAAACCAAAAAACAAGAATTATGAAAAAAGTTGTCTTTTCTCTACTTTGCCTGTCCATCTGCACCCTGTCAGCGGTAGCTCAGGACAATCATTCACCGGTTGCACCACCGCCACCGCCTGCTGCTGCTGCCCAGCCAGTCGCTAAACCAGCTCCGGATCCGGATGCAGGTATCTTCAAGTTCAAAGAAGAAACTCACGACTACGGCGAAGTTCCGGAAGGCCCACTGGCTGAAACTGACTTCGAATTTAAGAATGTTGGTAAGAAACCAATCTCAATTACCGAAGCACATGGTTCATGTGGTTGCACAGTTCCAAAATGGCCTCAGGAGCCAATCCTCCCGGGCAAGAAAGGTGTTATCCATGTAGCCTATACTACTCAGGGCCGTCCTGGTATGATCATGAAGGAAGTAACTATCAATTCAAACGCACAGCAGAGCCCAATGGTATTGCATATC
This sequence comes from uncultured Bacteroidota bacterium, assembly GCA_903903635.1. Taxonomy (GTDB): domain Bacteria; phylum Bacteroidota; class Bacteroidia; order Chitinophagales; family Chitinophagaceae; genus Nemorincola. The sequence continues at coordinate 1,281 of CAIUZK010000094.1, read as the reverse complement.
CGCGGTACAGTTAAGCCAAAGCCGGTTGAAGCAGTAACTCCTCCGGCAGGAACACCGCCACCAGCTCCTGTTGCACCTCCTGTACCAGTAAAAAAATAAGTAACCTGGCCAGATAGCCAAATACGTATACTTTTAAATTTAACCCCGCCAATCGGCGGGGTTTTTATTTTAGCATCGTCACTAACCTTCATCCCGGATTATTTTTTTAGAGCGTAATCGCCAAAAACCAAAGGACCTAAAAAGTAGAACCAAATAACATAAAAGGACAATATTGCAAACGGGGCAATTATAATATACAGCTTCGGATTTAAGCGTTTATAAAACTTTGTTATGGTCCACAATAGCGCTATAACAGCGCTTACAAATGCTATCACCAATACAATCCTTGTAACAAATTGCATTTTATGAAAAACTTTAAAGAATAAGTTTCTATTAGTAAAATATAACCTGCTCATCCCAAAAACATATAGCACAACATAAAACAACTGTACATTTAATAAAATGATCCCTGAATAAAATGCAAAAGCTTTCTCCCGCAGCCTGCTATGAAGAATTATAATGCCAATAAGCATAAAAAATAATGACACCCAATAGGGACCAGATGCCGTAAAAACAGATGCAAGTTTTGTATAATGATAAGGCACCGGATCATATGCATGACACGGAAATGCATAACCATAATAGGTTAACTGAACATCACTTCGGACAATTTTCAATACAACAAAACACAAATAAATTACAAGCGGGTATGCTACTACCAGGTAAGCAAAACATATACCAGCCGCCTGCAACAATTCTTTTATTAAACTTCTTGTGAGATTCATTCGATCAAATATTTTCACCAAACACAGGCTGTCTGAACATTATTATTCCCAACCTGCATATGTTCTTAATTGACTTTTTATTGGATACTGCAAAAGGTTATAACGTACTTATTACCAATAATCGTATAAACTCACAAATAATAGCCGTTCATCAAACATGAGACATCTGAATTATAGAAATTGTTACGCTTAAATTTCTTGTCTTCTCCAATGTAGAACGAGCTAAGACTCAAACAGGGTTCTGATAGAATTATGTTTTAAGTGTGTTACAAGCTTACAACCTGGATTTTGTGATTTATCCATAGAGCAATATATAATTTATAGGTATAGGCGTTTAGATCGCAATAATGTAGCTTTGCCTTATGGAGAGGCGAATTACCTTTGCAGGTGTGAATTCAATTATGTTCCACCAACGGTTTAAAACAGACGACGACTGTCTGGAATATTTATCCGGCGT
>CAIUZK010000093.1 GCA_903903635.1 uncultured Bacteroidota bacterium | reverse complement strand
TTGCATAAGCATTTCAGTCTTTTTATCGTACTTTGTAATCACACAATAGCATATTGGTTATACAAATATATGCATTGTTTTTGTAATTTTGTAGGAATTATTTTGAAAGTCTCACTAAGCAACTTAACATCATCTCTATCCCCCTCAACTATAAGTAATTTTTTGTAAGAAAAAATTCTTGCAATTTCAATATTATGAACGCTTCCAATTTCATCCACGATTTTTTGTACAATTGGAAGAGAATAAGCATATTTTTGTTTTATATTTTTATTATCAATAGGTAATATATTTTCCGGATCCACCTCAGACATTATTTCAATTGAGTGAGTCGCTATTATAATTTGTTTATACCTGTTTTTTATCAATCTTATTAATCTGCGCTGAAGATCAGCGTGCATATATACATCTGGCTCATCAAGAATAACTGTATTATTTTTTGTTGTCCTTGATAAAAACCACATTGTTTGCAACCACATTTGAAGGCCACTACCCATAAATGCAATTTCGGCCTCAAAATTCCCATCCTTTACGTATAAAAATAAATCACCTTGCGTTCTTATAGATTCACCATATGTATGAATTAATAATCCAGGCCAAGTCTGCTCTGCTAAGGATTTAAATTCATCAAATTTATTACTGTAATAATACAATTGATTTCTAAAATTTCTAGAGCTCAAATAAGTATCAATATTTTTATGAACTGTACCTTCTTGCAATATGGGTTCGTATTTTTTTAATGGAGTTATCTGGGGCAAAATTTTTATATCATCCAACTTTAATGTTGATGCAAATTTTTTGGATTCTATATTTTTACCAGCTGAATTATGTATGGTTGCAAAAATCATTGCATCCTCTCCTATATATATAGTGATTTTTGAATTGCAAGTGAAATCAGCTTCAATAATTGCTGGTGGATCACCATACATATAAAATATTCCTTTTGTAGAAATTTCTAATCCTTCAATGGAAGGCGAGATTCCTAATATAGTTTCATTAAAATTTAACCAAATGGGGGCATACACATAATTAACTTTCGTGATTTTATTACTAACTAGTGCCAAAATCCTTAAGGCTTCTATAAGCGTTGATTTACCAGCATTATTTTTCCCCACAACAATTGTTAAATCTTTAAGAGATATAACGGTATCCTTAAAGCAGCGAAAATTTTTTAATCTTAATTTATTAAGCATTATATTAATAATATTACAAGTGCTAAATATTTTTATTTCTGCAAGCAATTTGATTTGTGGGGCTTACTACACTTTGAAGGACAATTAATAATCAATCCCCTATCTTCTATTTCATGTTGATATTTCAAAGTCATTATTTAAGCCTCTATTTTGTTTGGGTGTAATAGTACGCAAAACCTAAATAGCAAACAACGGGAAAAATACGGTACCGAATCGCCCCCACCGTTCTTCCGGATTCATAAAGCTGAGAAATTCAGCAACAAAGTGATTACAACCCATTGTTGCAAATTATTGAATATCAGCATTTTGAAAACGGGTTATATACAATGTTCTGAAGGGCATCCGGAAGTGCTCATAAAACTCCGTTTCCAACGGCATTTGAAAATCAGCAGCCCAATTAATGCCCCCATCGTTTGCGTTTCCGTCCCACGCAAGTCTTATTTTTCATGGACTCGCCTGCATCAGGGCACAGAAGTAGACATATGCTTTAGATAAATCGTTTTAAATGGAACCTTTCATTTAAAAATGATCTCAGCTTCAGTGCCTTGATACGCCAGAGTCGTTGCTAAGCACATAGTCTGGGTAAAGAGACTCGGAAAGGCAAGGAATAGGTCTAACTGTATAACTTTCATTCAGTTTCGCACAAACAGAAAACACCTGATTCTAAATCAATGATTATTAATTAAATATCCAAACCAATATATTATATTTTAGTTTCCATAAATAATAATTCTTTGTTTTAGGATATTTGTATACTTTTATCCTTTTTACAATTCACTTAAATATTATTCAGAATGAGATCACTACTATTAATCAGTTTTATGCTTTTGCCGTACATCAATTGCCTTGCACAAAAAGATAACAAAGAAGATGGTTATGAGTTGCCAGAAAGTACAAATATTATCAAAGTATATTACGTGACCGCAAACGGAAGTATTTCATCGCACTATAAGATATGGAACAATGTGTATTTTTTTTATATAGATAAGGATGGAACTTTTACAGTTCCTGCACAACCCGCAGTTGCAGCTACACCTGCAGTCGCAGCAATACCTGCGGCTGGCGGTAATCCTGCAGTTGCAGCAGTTCCTGCTAAAATGGGAAAAGCAGCTATCCCAGAAAAGACTTTCTATAAAATACATATACCTAGTGGCAAATTTGATAATCCAGTTACCTACCTAAATGGCACTGAAAAAGGATGGGATGGTGATGAAGCAACAGTTGTTTCTAGCGATTTTGACAAATGGTTATTAATTGAGAAAGAAGATATGGATACAAAAGTCAGCCACTTTAAAACCTATGGTTGTTCTGGCATAATTTCAGCATTAATATTACCTCTTAAAATTCATCCACAGAATGGATCGCATCAAAATTCTCTGGTGAATTCAAATTTTAATATAGGTCCTTTTTTGGGAGTTCGAATAGGATTTAAAAATAAAGGTGGGATGAGCATTGGAGGCTTTGCAAATTACTCCAGTATAAATCAAACAGCATCAAATAACAGCTCGATTTCTGATAAAAGCAATACCGCAATGGATGCATTGAGTTATGGCTTTGGTTTGATATTTGATATTGCTAAAAAGACACAAATAGGAGTAGTTGCAGGGGCTGACCATGGCTTTGAAACCATTAGCAGGGATTATTTGTTCCAAGACAATATTTGGTTTGCATTTTCTCTAAGTTTCAAATTTTTGGATTTTGGTTCAACAACAGGCACTGCAAACAAATGATTTCAAAGCATATCCCCCTTCCCAGAAAAGTACCTTTTTCAACACTCTTGGGCATCAGGGTGTTGAAGTAGGAAATATGCTTTAGGCTAATTGTTTTAATCGGAACCTTTCAATTAAAAATGATTTCAGCTTCAGTGCCTTGCTACGCAAAAAGCCGGGCAAAGAGGCTGGGGAGGGAATGGAATTTAGAATTTCCGGTTTTTCAGAAAATCAAGGCTTCGGTTATTATGAACTATACCAATAATGACAATCCGCTTGGCCTGTTCCTCAATATAAAAGTGTATTGAATATGGGAAAATATCGGGATGAGCAATGCGGGTATTTTTGTGACGAATGGAATGAACGTAAGGATTTGCACTCAATCTTAATATTGCATTCTTTACATCATCTGCAAACCTTTTCTCCAGGCCCTTCTGCTGGTTAAAGTACCATAACTTTGCCTCAGTTATATCTTTTTTTGCCTCCTTGTAATAAGCCAAACTATAAGGCATAGGCTATTCAATTTCTTTATCCAATTCATCAAACAGCCCCTCAATTCCCATAACTGAATCAGGATCATCTGCTATGGCTTTCATCCTCTGGTCTATCATATCCTTTTGCCATTGCGGCAAATCACCATCAAGGTCGTCAACATCAGGATATTTATCTTTAATTTTCTTCCAGTCACTTATAGGTATCTGCACTGCTATGGTATCCCCCACACTATCTGAAACATAATTTACAGGCATAATATTCGCTTTAAATATTCAAGATAAAGTTACAAAAAACAAATTGCATTGCAATTTACTTTTCCTCCCGTCCCAGGCGAGAGTCTCATTTTTCATGGACTCGTCTGCATCAGGGCACTGAAGTAGGCGCTATGCTTTCGGCTTTCCGTCCCGGCCGAGTCTCCCTGAAGGGCGGCCTTGTGCGCAAGCAGGGACTCGGGCGAGATCAGGGAACTGAAGGTGAAGATTGCCCCACTTGCCTTTTGTCTTCCCAAGTTATTCCAAAGTGAATTACCGCTGCCCAATCGCAGCCCTCCAGGCCCTATAATAGCATTCCCCCACTATCACAAAGTAGGGCTAACCCTTTCCTGCGGTCCGCGTGCCGCCTTAGCTTTAGCGGTGGCGCAGCATTTGGACAACTAGCGCAGCGACTCATGAACACCATCGAAAAGACAAACAACAGTGAATAACGGGCGGCACTTTCTTTTGGTACTTTTCTTGGCGTCTATCCCGATTCTTCCATCAGGACTGTAGAAAAGAAAAGTACACTCGCGACAGGGCAAGCAACAAGTGAACGCATACACCTAACCACCGAGGCTCCCTCCCGGTTTGTCCACAGTCTTCCAAATAAACAAAAATCTAGCAAAGCCCTGTGCATAGCCGACCTGTGTCTGAGTAATTTCCGTCCCGGCCGTGTCTCCCCCACTGGTCTAAGGTTGTAATATTAAAAAAATACTGGTCCAAGGGTCGCCCTTGGTCCTAATATGTTGAAGTGTCCCACTTCCGAATATCTGTCTGGCGCAGGTCAGTAGCAAAGCCCTGTGTATTGTCGACCTGTGTCTGAGTAATTCAGACAGTTTATAACTGGCGTTAGCAATTTCCGTACCAGTCTCATTTTTCATGGACTCGCCTGCATCAAGGCACTGAAGTAGTCATATGCACTGGGCTAATTGTTTTAGATGGAACCCTTTTAGATAAACATGATTTCAACTTCAGTACCCAGATGTGCCCGAGTCCTTGCTGCACACAAAGCCTGGCAAAGAGAATCGGGCGGGACTAACTTTTTTGTATTGGATTTGGCTACAATTTCTTAATTTTAAAACATGGGATTACTAAGTAATTTATTTGGAGGTAAAAAGGGTGGTGCGCTTATTACGACTTCAGACCTTATGCCTGACGATCAATTTTGGAAGCTAATTAAGTTCACTCATGAGAAATCTAAAGGTGATTTCGAGGCTCAGCAACAAATTCTTCACAAAGAGTTGCAAAAGTTACGCCCAATTGACATAATACATTTTGATAACAAATTCAGAAAACTAAGAGGTGAGGCATACACATGGAATTTGTGGGGAGCTATTTACATCATTAATGGTGGGTGTGGTGATGATTCTTTTATGGATTTCCGTGGCTGGTTAATTGCCCAGGGGAAGGACTTTTATTACCAAACAGTATCAAATCCTGAATCATTAGTCGATGTCGATTCCGACCGTATCAATGTCGATTGGGAAGGAATGGGATATATACCAAACACAGTTTTTGAAGAAAATACAGGAGTAAAAATGCCATCAGCCCAGGTAGAGAACATCGAAATCACTGGCGAAGAGTGGGACGAAAATAATGACGAGCTTAAGAATAAATTCCCACTTCTATGGGCGAAATATGCATAGCTAAACCCCAAGAGTCTTTTCCGTCCCGGCCGAGTCTCCCTGAAGGGTGGCCTTGTGCGCAAGCGGGGACTCGGGCGAGATCAGGGAACTGAAGGTGAAGATTGCCCCACTTGCCTTTTGTCTTCCCATGTTATTTCAAAGTGAATTACCGCTGCCCAATCGCAGCCGTCTCCAGGCCCTATAATAGCATTCCCCCACTATCACAGAGTAGGGCTAACCCTTTCCTGCGGACCGCGTGCCGCCTTAGCTTTAGCGGTGGCGCAGCATTTGGACAACTAGCGCAGCGACTCATGAACACCATCGAAAAGACAAACAACAGTGAATAACGGGCGGCACTTTCTTTTGGTACTTTTCTTGGCGGCTATCCCGATTCTTCCATCAGGACTGTAGAAAAGAAAAGTACACTCGCGACAGGGAAAGCAACAAGTGAACGCATACACCTAACCACCGAGGCTCCTTCCCGGTTTGTCCACAGTCTTCCAAATAAACAAAAATCTCTCTGGCGCAGGTCTGTAGCTAAGTCCTGTGCATAGCCGACCTGTCTAAGAAATCTCTTGTTTATAACTGGCGCCTCCAACACAAAAAAAAAATAAATGCGCCTAAAAATTTGGAAATTCCAATTATATATTTTACCTTTGACCCAAATTTAACCCAAAATGATCTCTTGCAAACTATGAAACAATCAAAATTCCAAAATATTTGCCACAAATCAACCTTTGTATCAATAAGCCAATCAGAAACAGACACCCCCGGCAAACGATTTTCACAAAAAAAATCACAAACTACTGAAAATCAATAGTTTGTGATTTTAAAAACTTCCGTTTTCCGGAAACTTCCAGAAGCAAACCAGAAGTTTTTCGCTCAAATCCAGAAGTAAAACCAGAAGTAGCCTGAAGCAAAACCAGAAGTTTTATGAAGCGAACCAGAAGTTCCCCACTGTTCCAAGGTACTCCCTTGATCCAATAATCTGGATGTGCCCCACCTCCAAACACCAAACAAAGTATACTTATTTTTTCATCGGGGCTCTTCAACTTATCCCTCGCCCGCCGAAGCCATAGCGAAGGAGGGAACTCCCGTCCAGGTGAGTCTCATATTTCATGGACTCGCAGGCATCAGTGCACTGAAGTAGGCATATTCGCTAAGCTAATAATCGTTTCAATTATAAAATGATTTCAACTAACCTGCCTTGATGCACCAGAGTCCTTCCTGCGCACGAAGTCTGGCGAAGTGATTCAGGCGGGAAGTTAAATTGCTACCTAATAATTCATCTCCCGGATTTCGAAAAAGGCCTGTGGATGCTGGCAGACAGGGCATGTTTCGGGGGCATTCTTTCCTTCGTGCAGATGTCCGCAGATACGGCACTTCCACACCACTACCCCATCCTGCCTGAATACTTTTCCTTCTTCCAGGTTTTTATGCAGCTTGGCATAGCGTGCTTCATGTACCTTCTCAATTTTCGATATCAGTTTAAAGGCGATGCCCACTTCCCTATAGCCTTCCTCCTCAGCAATCCGTGCAAATTCGGGGTACAGATTGGTGTATTCGTCGGTTTCTCCTTCAGCCGCAGCCTTCAGGTTTTCTTCGGTAGTGCCTATTTTTCCCGCCGGATACCTGGCAGTAATTTCTACCTGCGAGCCTTCCAGAAATTTGAAAAAGATTTTGGCATGTTCGTTTTCATTGAGCGCCGTTTCGGTAAAAATAGCCGCAATCTGTTCCAAGCCATCCTTTTGGGCCTGGCTGGCAAAAAAGTCATAACGGGTACGTGCCTGGGCTTCTCCGGCAAATGCTTTCAATAAGTTGATTTCTGTTTTCGAGCCTTTTATAGATTTCATAAAATACGTTTAAAATGGTAAGTTTAAAATGCTTCTATGCGTGATGAGCTAAACCATTACGCATAGGAGTTGAAAAAAACGGGCTTGCCAACCCGGTGATACCAATTGGGCCTATAAGTCGGAAATGATCTGGTGTATCTCTTCCTTTGTTTTGCCCAGCTTAACCTGCAGCCTGCCCACCAACTCGTCCTTCTTGCCTTCATCCAGCAACAGGTCATCGTCTGTAAGCATCGCAAATTTTTGCTTCAGTTTCCCTTTCATTTCATTCCAGTTCCCTTTTAATTCGGTTGTATTTTTCATAACCTTTTGCTTTTAAACTTAATAGTGGATGAATTACCACAAAGCAAAGTTCAGCCACTGGTATTAATAAGGAGTTATACTATTAAGGCAAATAGCTACATTATTCACAGGTTTTGCTTAGGGATTAGATGGTATTCCCCGGGATGGAGGTACGCGTTGGTAGTAGAGAAGCGGGAAATTTTCCGCTTCTCTGTTTTAATATAAATCGGACATGCAGGTAATTTATTTAAAAAAAATATAATTGCAAAAACCATACAAGTAATTACTGTTTTTTGTATTATTGATTGCTTATTGTGGAGACCAGAAACCACGCAAATAAACGGGGCGTAACTGAAAAGCCAAATGAGTAAGGCGTAAAAACAACTTTATGAACTATTATATTAGTGTGCTGAAAAACTATGCCACCTTCACAGGTAGGGCAAGAAGGAAAGAATACTGGATGTTTTTTTTGTTCAACGTCATTATATGCATTGTCGCTATGGTGCTGGACAATTTACTTGGTCTGACTTTTAAAACAAGTGGAATTAATATGGGGTATGGCTATATATACATGCTCTATACCCTGGCTGTGTTTATTCCCGGGCTTGCTGTATGGGTAAGGAGATTACACGATGTTGGCAAAAGCGGGTGGTTTGTGTTTATTGTCCTGATACCTCTTATAGGCGCGATCTGGATTCTGGTTCTTTTGTGCACCGACAGCAAACCAGGAGTAAACAAATATGGCCCAAACCCTAAGGGTATTGGCAATAACCAGTTTGACTCTATTGATAGTTAATGAATTTATGAGCTTGAATACCGGGCCACATTACTCAGGTAATGTGGCTTTTTCTTTTCATCATTTTAATGAAATCAAGTAGCGCCCTGCAATGAATATTAAAAAACATGGGGTAAAAAATGGGGGACAAAAAAACGAAATTAATTTCAGACCTTTAAAGCATCAATTACCATCTCAAATTATCCGAAATGACTGCAACACCAACCAAAGAACAGACTTTAGACGAAATACAAGACTTTCAGGGAAAGTACCCAAAGCAACTTTGGTATCTCTTTCTATCTGAAATGTGGGAACGGTTTGCGTTTTATGGTATGCGGGGTATGCTAACCATATTTATGGTGGAGCGGCTACTATTATCTGAAAAAGATGCCAACCTTAAATACGGAGCCATACAGGCCTTTATCTATACCATGGCATTCGTTGGCGGGCTATTTGCTGATAAAATACTTGGATTCCGGAAATCTATTTTCTGGGGAGGGTTACTTATGATTGCAGGAAGTTTCACATTGGCTTTCTCACCCGAACATCTTTATTATATAGGCATTAGTTTCACTATTGTAGGAACGGGATTTTTCAAACCCAATATCTCCACCATGGTAGGGAATCTATACAAGGCAAATGATCCAAGAAGGGATGCCGGATTCGGATTGTTCTATTCAGGCATTAACATTGGTGCATTGCTTGGTGGTTATCTCTGTATTAATGTTGCCAATCATTATTCCTGGAATGCTGCATTTTCGTTGGCCGGCATAGGAATGACACTTGGTCTGGGGATATTTATCTTCACCAAAAAAACACTTGGTCCAATAGGTTTTTCTCCATTGCTTAATAAGGTTTCTGATGCAAAAATAAAGATCTATGACATTATGGTTTATGCCGGTTCCTTATTGGTTATCCCATTTATTTTGCTTCTGGTTACCAATACAAAGTATACCGATTATTTCATGTATACTGTTGGCCCTGTGGCTATGTTTTACATTATTTATGAGCTTTTTAAATTCAACAAAATTGAACAACAAAAACTTGTAGCAGCATTAATTTTTATAATTTTTTCAGTTTTCTTCTGGGCATTTTTTGAGCAAGCCGGTGGCTCACTCAGCTTATTTGCCAGATACAACCTTAACCACAAAGTACTGGGATTAACTATGGATCCCAATGAAATAAACAATTCCGCCAATTCTTTGTTTGTAATAGCATTCAGTCCGCTTTTCGGCCTGCTGTGGTTATGGATGAGCAAGAAAAAGTTAGAACCGAATACGGTTGTAAAATTCGGATTAGGCTTTTTATTTCTGGCTATAGCATTCTATGTGTTCTATTATACCCGTTTCTTTGCTATAAACGGTATGACATCGCTTAATGTATTTACCCTTGCCTACCTGGTGATTACTATTGGTGAATTGTGCCTCTCCCCTATAGGATTATCTCTAATGACCAAATTAGCACCACAGCGGCTACATGGCATGATGATGGGCATGTGGTTCCTGGCCAGCGCCTATGGCCAATATGCTGCAGGAATACTAGGTGCAGGCATGGCAACTGCCGATGAAAAGGCCTCGCTAACTGTGAAATTAATATCCTATACAGATGGCTATAAACAACTGGCAATTTATGCGCTTATTGCCGGAGTCGTGCTGATTGTTATATCTCCATTATTAAGGAAGCTGATGCATGATGTGCATTAATTTGCTTAACTTTATTATGCAAAATCAAAGTTTATGACGTTCATTGCATTAAAAGAAAAACTTCACGAATATATTGAGCAGGCTGATGAAAAAAAAGTAACAGCTATCTATACTCTGGTTGAAGATGAAATTGATCATACAGGGTTTGAATATGATGATGAAACCCTTGATTTTCTTGAGAGCAGGGTTCAGGAGTTTCACGATAGTGGCCACCCAGGATATACTGTCGAAGAATCAATGGAATTCGTAAAAAATGAACTCAAAAAACGTGGCCTATAAACTTAAAATAACCCCCAGGGCTGCTTTTGATGTAATTGATGCCTGTGCATGGTATGAAATACAACAAACTGGTTTAAGCCATCTTTTTTTATCCGATGTTGATAAAGCATACAAGGATATTCTTGACCACCCGGAACAATACAGCTATATATCGACCAAAAGAAAAAATAATTTAAGAGATGTAGGTCTGAAAAAGTTCCCTTACATCGTGGTTTATGATATAGTCGGTGAAATAATTACAGTCTACACTGTATTCAATACTTATCGCAAACCCAGACATAAATAGTATAGAAATATTTACACATCACCTGGTATATTGACTGAACTGCAAATAGAATAAATTCTTAATCAACATCATTTCTCCCCTCCTTCTTTTTCCCTAATTTCACCCGCTCAAAAACATACAATGAAAGATCACGCACATAGCGAACAGCATTTCCACAGCTCTGAAATGGTTACCGATATTGTAATTGGTATGAGCGATGGACTAACTGTTCCGTTTGCTCTGGCTGCGGGACTGAGTGGTGTGCATGACATTCATACTTCAACCATTATCACCGCGGGGTTCGCCGAAATTGTTGCCGGATCAATAGCTATGGGGCTTGGCGGCTACCTTGCAGGCCGCACCGAAATGGACCATTATGATGCCGAACAGAAACGGGAAGAATGGGAAGTGGATAATCTGCCAGAGAAAGAAAAGGAAGAGGTAAGGGTTATTTTTGAAGGCATGGGCCTTAGCCCCGATACACAGCAGCAGATAGTAGAGGAAATGTCGAAAGACAAGGCCAAGTGGGTTGATTTCATGATGCGCTATGAACTGGGTCTCGAAAAGCCCGACCCCAAAAGAGCTCGTAACAGCGCCATGAATATAGGTATCTCTTACATTGTGGGCGGCCTGGTTCCCCTCTCTGCTTACTTCTTCAATGCAGTACCATTAGATGGCCTTAAGTGGTCGGCGGCAATAACTGTTGTTTGCCTGTTTACATTCGGCTATTTCAAGGCAAAGGTTACCGGGCAGAATCCTATTGCAGGTGCAATAAGGGTGATGCTCATTGGATCTATAGCTGCTGCAGCTGCATTTTTTATTGCTAAGATGCTGAACCATTAATTGAAGTAAGTAAGTAAGTAAGTAAGTAAGTAAGTAAGTAAGTAAGTAAGTAAGTAAGTAAGTAAGTAAGTAAGTAAGTAAGTAAGTAAGTAAGTAA
>CAIUZK010000092.1 GCA_903903635.1 uncultured Bacteroidota bacterium | reverse complement strand
GGTGGGGTTTAGCCTTGATCGGACAGAACCGCTAAACTTCGAAAGGTTAAGCTTAATTGACTATCCTTATCGGATAAAATATCTAAAGATGGCAAACGAAACATCAGCATTTGGAGCGGTTCGATTTGATCAAGTTGAACTTCCAGATACCATTTATAAATATAGGAGTTGGGCAAATCCAGAACATAGGAGGATATTAACCCATACTGAAATTCATTTTTCAAAACCCCTTGATTTAAGTTCAAATACGGAGCTTGTTTTTAAACGTAATGACGAAGGCATTACGGACCATGACCTTTTCGATTATTACTATAGGAAATTTAAAGAGTATAGTAAGTTAAGTGAGGAACAATGTATCCAAGCGGCTAAAGAGTGGGCAAATAATTCGCCCTTACGAAATGCCGATTTTGTAAAAAGCCAAAATGAAATTTTTAAAGAACGACTCAATTTTATGTTTGGCATTTTTAGTGTAAGCAAACACAAAAATATTGAACGCATGTGGAGAGATTTCGGCAACAACGATTTCGGGTTTTGTGTTGGTTTCGATTCAAAAAAGTTAATGGCCCCCGATTTGATACTTTCTTCAGGCGGCCATGTAACTTATTACGCCCGGCAAGATGCTCCGGTTTTTAAACCATTTTATGATGAACCGCTTCAAAGTGTTGCAGACATGCTTAACATCCTCTATAATTTGCCAAAGGAATTCGCTCAGGAGGATGAATATCGCTTAGTCAGGCGTATTATGTTTAATCAAGAAATCACGGTGCCGCCTGATGCCTTCAAAGAAATAATCTTGGGTCGAAGGATGGCAGAAAGGGATAAGGAAGAAATAAAGAAATTAGCTGGCGAACGTTTTAAAAGCTGCAAAGTACTTGATCAGGAGTGAGAAGACAAAAGCATATTTAATTGATTCATCGATGATTATTCGCTTAAATTTTTATCCGGCTTAGCAACAATCATGCAGGCGCTTTCATTTATATCGGGACTGTATAACAAACAACCTCAAAACCAAATTTCTGAACCTTTCCCCAGCCATTCTGATTAGGTCGAGTGTCGATGGTTTTTAAAGTAGTTTTCATGCCGGATTTTTAAAGGGCTGGATTTTATATTGGAAGTATATTCCCACCTACAAAACAGTTAGTAGCCAGACGGCCGCCACGCGTCGAATACACTGCTAAGAATTACATGGTAGTTCGGGTAAATCCGGAATTCACAGGATATGCCATCCTTTGTTGAAGGTAAGCCACTGTTCTTCGTTTCATGCCGCAAATACGGTTCTTAAGTTCTCAGGTTTTAGTATCTCAAGAGCATTAGGCGCGGGTGTCCCAATTACAGTCTTCCACATTAGCACGGTTTTACCATGCTCAAATAAAGTATCAATATTCATTGAAATGATTAATCGCGTATCAGCAAAAATCGATGACTATTATGAGATGTTGAAACGCATTGATACGTATCTGCGATATTAAAAAAGTCTTCGAAAACGGGCCTAGAATCCAATTATTATCGCTCTATGCGATTTGTAAGTAACATAGACGCCGTTTAATTGAAATTCTGCCTGGATAGACTTTAAGATGAGGTAAAACTCATTTCTTCTTAAAGCTACAGAATAAAAAAAATTGAGTGGTATTAAACGGTGTGCTGTGCTCTACTTCTATACACTTTATTCGCTCAAAGGCTTTCTCGAACCTGGAGGACATGCTGGCTTGGGTATACTGCTTTATTTCAAGGCCACTACACTTGGTTGGCCCTTTATCCGAAAACGTGCCGAGTATAAGATGACCGTTTGGCCGAATGGCTCCCTCCGCGATGGAAACATACTTGTTAATCTGCTCTTCAGAAGTTAGAAAATGAAATGCGGCCCGGTCATGCCAGAAGTCGAATTGGACTTCAGGTTTAAAGGCTACAACATCGCTAACAACAAAATGGACTTGATCGGCTTTATCTCCTAGCCGTTTTTTTACGTGGTCAAGCGCGGTAGCAGAAATATCAAGTAGCCAGATATTTTTAAACCCACGTTCAAGCAAGGCATCAACAAACTGGCTTTCACCGCCGCCTATGTCTATAATATTCGCATCATGTGGAAGATTGAAGAGTTCGAGAAACTCAATAGATGTTTCAGGATAAGGCTGAAACCAGCTTACTTCATTTTCCGCTTTAGAGGTGAATACACCCGGCCAATGTTCTTTAAGCTTTTCCACTTGCCTGATTTGACTACAAGATACGCTGTTCATCTAAATTTCAAGAACAACGACCTGTCGCAACTTTTATATCTTCGGGTATGCTCATCTTGGGTTTACTACTTACGATTTTTTATGTGTCACACAGTTGGCTGGCAAGCCTCCGCCTTAAAGTATTCGTATCTAATTACGGCCCATTGATGTTCCGATACTATCGCTTATTCTATACGCTTTTTTCTGTAGCACTATGGGGAATTATCACCTGGTGGTTTATTTACAGGCACGAGTACAATTATATCTTTAAGCCAGGAACAAGTTTGATATATACCGGTTATGTGTTGGTGGCTGTTGGTCTGCTGCTTGTTTCTTTGAGCATTATAAAATATGGTTTGGGGGATTTTTCCGGACTGAATGCCTTTAAGAAAAATCAACCAACTGCAAATACAACACCCACCCTAAATACGGGAGGCATTAATGCCCTTGTCCGCCATCCCATTTATAGCGGAATACTTTTAGCTCTGGCTGGTTTATTTCTTTGCTTACCTACTCAGATGACAGCTTTAGGAGTAATTATTTCGCTTATTTATTTGGAAATCGGTATCAGATTAGAAGAGATTAAACTGGAGAAAGAATTTGGATCAGGC
>CAIUZK010000091.1 GCA_903903635.1 uncultured Bacteroidota bacterium | reverse complement strand
TTAACGCCGGATAAATATTCCAGACAGTCGTCGTCTGTTTTAAACCGTTGGTGGAACATAATTGAATTCACACCTGCAAAGGTAATTCGCCTCTCCATAAGGCAAAGCTACATTATTGCGATCTAAACGCCTATACCTATTCTTTTTTATGATAAAACAAATACACAACCCCGCAGATATTCTGGTAAACGGGAAACACAATTTTTACCAGATAGTATTAGAACTTGAAAACGGTGCCGTTGGGTTCTGGTCAGGCAATGGCTTTGACTACATCATTGATGGTTTCTTTAAGGGAAAAGCCCTTACACCGTCTGAATTAACCAAAGACTACTATCAGGCAGTAAGTACTGCGGAAACATTCGCACGTGCAACTAATGAAAGTGGTGTAATTGCTATTGCGGGACTTCCGACTTTCGTTAATTAATGCAGAGTAATGGATATTGAAACCGTATCTGGTAAAAAGATACGGTTTATTTGTGTACTAATAATCCCAATCAGCATGACTAACTGGTAATTTGTTTAATTCAGTTTTTAATTGTTTCCAGTTGGGTAAATGATTTTCGAGAAGATAAACAAATCTGTCGTTATGATGTCTCTCTAGTAAATGAATCATTTCATGGACTACAATATATTCTAGGCAATGCTCCGGTTTCTTTGCAAGTTCAAGGTTTAACCAAATTCTTTTTTTCTCAATATTGCACGAACCCCATTTAGTCTTCATTTGCTTTACTCGCCAATCACTTATTTTAACATTTATCAATTTTTCCCATTTTGAAATAAGAATAGGGATTTGCATTTTAAGTTGCTCTCGATACCACTCGGTCATTATTTCCTCTCTTTTCAGAAGTGGTGTTTCCGGTCTTACAAAAAGTTCAATATAAGTTTTGTTTTTGATTACAACCTTTGGAGGTGCTTCTTTTTCAACAATATTTAGTAAATATCTTTTCCCTTTGAAGTAATGGCTTTCGCGATTTTTATATTCCCTTGGTGATATTCTTTCCTGTCCCGCAAATTTTCTTTGATGGCGTTTTATCCAACCCAATTTTGAAATAGCAAATAAGCGTATGGCATCATCATTAACTTTTAAAGGTGCGGCAATACGAACCCTGCCTGTTGGCGGGTAAACAGCAAGATGTATATTCTTAATGTCTTTTCTAACTATATCAATTTTGATATTGCTGATTGTCATATAATCCATTAGTATTCTCTTTGATTTTTTACGAGATCAAATATTCGATGGATTTCAGATTCTTCGGTTATTCCATGCTGTTTTAGAACTATCATAATTCCTAAACGAACTTCTCTTAGTTTCATTTTATGATCTCTCCATCCGTCTTTTTTTGTGGTCAATATTTTTTTATCTAAATCATTTGCTAATGCCTCGTTCTTTCCAAGGTTATCAAACAAACTACGTTTTGCGGGTGTGTTAAGTGAAGTAGGATATTCGGTTGTTGTATTTGGCTTTTTTACGCTACCAGATAGTTCAATAATTTTTTGCAAATAATTTTCGTATTCAATTGTTTCTTCTTTTCTTAATTTAATCAGTTCATCCAACAATACACTCATTTTTTCATAGTAAATGGGGTTAGTAGGACTTTCTTCAATTATTACTCTACGTAAATTATTTTCAATGGTTTCAGCCATTGCTTCTTTATTTTCTCTGATATTTTTTGGCAGGTCTTTAATCGCATCTTTTCCTTTTTCTACAAGCAATTCCACCAAACTCATATCATCAAAGTTGGCAAGCATTCTGCTTTCTTCTGCTCCGATATAGCTATCTATCAAATGGCGCATCGCTGGCTCATACTGTTTCAAATCTATATAATCACCACTCGCTAGTTGTACTTCTTTCCTGAGGTTTTCAAAATGTTTTATGTCGTCTTTTATTTGTTCAGTTTCAATTTTAGTGTAACCTGCCTCTGTCATTTCATCGGCAATATTTGCATAAGCTCTTATGAGTGAAATGGTCAAAGAATATAGGGCAACACGTCTTGGCTCGGTGTCTTTAAGTTCATCAGGGTTTTCCGTGTTATTACCACAGAAGTAACGAATGTATTCTAAACTACCTTTTGGTGGCTCTACTGGTTCACACAATGCCTTAATGGATTCTAAAGCCTCGCTTAGTCTTTCTTTTCCTTTTTTTAATCGGTCTTTCAACAATCCTGCTACATCTGCTTTGTCATACGCATCAAATGCACCAGTCGTATAATCAGTAAAAGCATTTTTCAAACTATCAAATAAATCCATGTAGTCAATGATATAACCATAGTCTTTATCATCACCATCTAAACGATTAACGCGACATACTGCCTGGAACAACCCATGATCTTTTAATTTCTTATCAATGTAAAGATAAGTAGCAGAAGGGGCATCAAAACCAGTAAGCAGCTTGTTGACTACAATCAATAATTTCATCTGGGCGGGTTCTTCAACAAATTTTGTTTTTACTTCCTGCTCAAATTGCTCCACCTTGTTTATAGCTGTTTCAGGTTCCTCATTAAAATATGAGGAAAGCATTTTACGATAAATCTCGAAACGATGTAATTTTTCGGTATAGCCTAAACCAGTTTCTTCACCTTTTATATCTGCATAGTTGGGGACAAAAGAGGTAACAATCGCACAGTTTTTTAGACCAGCATTTTGAAACAGTTCATAATAACGACAGGCGTTATAAATACTGTCTGAAACCAATAGGGCGTTACCTCTGCCGTTTTGAAGCCGCTCCTTACGCTCCATATCCATCATGATGTCTATCACAATTTTTTCTAGGATGGGGAGGGTAAGTGAGTGCGGGGAGCGGGAGCGGAGTGCGATAGGTGAGTGAGAGGTGAAGGAGCGGAGTGCATTAGGTGAGTGCGTGGTGAATTAATTTAATAATCAGAGAATGGCAAAAAAATCAGTTATACCAGATGAAGTAATCATCAATAAAATATACCTCATAAGGAGTCAGAAAGTAATGCTGGATAGCGATTTAGCCGAATTATATGGTGTTGAAACGAAAACATTTAACCAGTCGGTAAAAAGGAATATGAATCGCTTCCCTAAAGACTTTATGTTTCAGCTAACTGAAAGTGAGTATGAAAACTTGAGGTCACAAATTGTTACCTCAAGTTGGGGAGGCAGAAGGTATGCTCCAAGGGTATTTACAGAGCAAGGAGTAGCTATGTTATCCAGTGTATTAAAAAGTGAAAGGGCAATCGAAGTAAATATTTTTATTGTGCGGGTGTTTACAAAACTAAGGGAGATGCTCCTCACCAATAAAGATATTTTATTGAAGCTGGAATTATTGGAAAGACAAGTTTTAAGCAACAGTGATGATATAAAATTGATTTTTACGGCATTAAGAGAACTGATACAGGAGCCAAAGCAGCCAAGAAGACGTATTGGTTTCAGGCCTGATGATTAATTTACGTGTTACATGCATTCCCTCAGTATGACCCTAATTTTCAAGTATCGCGTACCATTGCAGACTTAGCTGGCAGTGATGATATAAGGCCGGAGCATTGGGCAGAAGCGATTCAGTACAGGAGTTTGGATAGAGAGGGATGGGGAGGGTAAGGTGAGTGCGGAGTGCGGGAGGAAGAATTGAGTGCGATGATTTTTTACAGACGGAGCGGGTTGTCATTTATCGTTTCGTTTGTTGAATGCCGTCGGAGCAAAAAATGGCTTACGCCAAAACAATGGAAATGAACTAATTCCGACATTTGTATAATGCTCAGCGGAAGTAGCCGCCTCGTCATTAGCGTTTTATACCTGTGTCGGAGCATGGTTTCAGTGATGTTGT
>CAIUZK010000090.1 GCA_903903635.1 uncultured Bacteroidota bacterium | reverse complement strand
GACGGAGTTTCATGAACACTTCCGGATGCCCTTTGGAACATTGTATACAACCCGATTTCAAAATGCTGATATTCAATAATTTGCAACAATGGGTTGTAATCACTTTGTTGCTGAATTTCTCAGCTTTATGAATCCGGAAGATCGGGATGCAGATAGAGCTGCGCTCGTGCCCTTGCGGGCATGCCTCATAAAACATGCCTTCGCTAAAGCCATGGCAGTTAATAAAAGAAAAATAACTTCGCAATATGGTGGAACTTATTTCATCAACGTTCCTATGTAAAAACATAGATGTATATTTACTTCCCGAAACAAATATTTCATGGGGAGGCCGGATCTTGTTTTAACCGGTAAAAGCAAAAAGAAAAAGAGATTATGACAAAAAGAAAATTTGTAGTTTTTATATTGATAGTATTACTGGCACTAGGCAATTCTGGCAGTGTGGATGCTCAATGGTGGAAAAGGAAAAAAGAAAAAAAATATGCCAGAAAGCATAAAAGCAATAAAGAAAAGAGCGACAATGAAATTTATGAATCGCAGGAAATGGTAGCTGAACAGGATGCCCCGGATAAAAAGGAATTAAAGCGAAGGGGGAAAATGGAGCGCAAACGCCTGAAACGCGAACATAGGAAATTGCGTAGAAAGGGAAATGATGAAAATGGAGATGAGGCTGTGGCTAAATCAAAGAAAAAACACGGCAAGCAGAAAAAGGATGTAATTTATCCTGCTACACAAATGAAGTCAACTTACCGTATTGATTTTCTTGCATCACTTTACCTTGATGAACTTGTTAAAAACGGCAATCTGACTTTTAAAGACAAAATTCCTGATAAAGCCTATGCGGGTATTTCATTTTATCAGGGTTTGAACATCGCGGCCGATAGCCTTAAGAAGGCCGGCTATAATGTCGAGATCTATGTTCATGACATAACATCTGCTGAGGATGCTCCTGAAAAATTAATAGCAAATGGCCGGTTGGATAGCGCGGATCTTATTATTGGCGCATTCCACTCACAGGATATGCCGCTTGTAGCTGCATACGCCAAAAAACGGCAGATCAATTTTGTGTCGGCGCTTTCACCTGCCGATGGTGGGGTAAGGGATAACCAATTTTTCACGATGGTACAACCTTCACTTAAAACGCATTGTGAATGGATAATAGACGAAGTATCAAAGAAATACCCGGGCAATGATGTGTTGCTGATGCATAGGGCCGCAACAGTGGTTGACGAAAATGCTTTTAATTATCTGAACAATTACAACGACGGCTATGTTCACTTTAAAGATATTATCTGTAATGGTTTGCCGGGAAGAGAAACTATTCTGCCGCTTATTGATACTTCAAAGACCAATGTTATCGTTATCGCTGTTCTTGATCCTGGCTATGCCGATAGCCTGTTAAGAGTGCTCTCGGAGGAATTTCCGGACACGAAGTTTGAAATTTATGGTATGCCTTCATGGTATGTGATCAATGATATTCACCTTGACGGAACATTGCCTAATCTCGCTATTAATGTAACAATGCCCTTCAGCATAGACCAGGCCTCGCCAACAGCAAAGTACATTAGCCGTAAATATAAAAGTGATTATACAGGTAAAGCAGGCGAATTGGTGTTTCGTGGGTACGAAACATTGTTCTGGTATGCGCACTTACTCAGGGATTATGGTACAATCTTTAACCTGAATTATTCAGATAATTCAGGTGCGCCATTTACAAAATATGACATCAAGTTAAAAAAGGACAAAGAAGGCAATGTGCAGTTTCATGAAAACACACACATTTACCTTACGAGATATGGCGGTGGTGGAAATAACAGGATTGATTAGTTTGAATTTATACCAGATTTGAAGTTGAAGTTCTGCCTATAGAAAGTGAAAATTATGATCACTTCGCATCCAATACTACCTTATTGTTAGCGCCCATATTTTTGCGGCGCAGAGCATAAATAATGAAAAGGGCCACTGAGGCCAATGATACAGCGCAAAGCAAAGACACTAATGGATTCAGATCCTGTGTAAGAAAAGCAGAGGCGATAATAAGCATATTGGTAATAACGATGATAGCCACTGAAGCAGTATGGCCGAAACCAGCATCAATAAGGTAGTAATGAAGGTGTGTACGGTCGGCCTTTAGGGGCGATTTTCCTTTGTAGAGCCTGAGTGCAAATACCCTGAGTGCATCATAAACGGGCAAAAATAAAACGGAGATAATTATTATTAATGATCCTTTTTCAGAATGAATCAGGGAAACGGCTTGCCTGAATGGTTCATCATTAGCGAACTTGCCTGATTTTTTAACATCCTCAAGAAAAATCAGGGATAGTATAAAGACAGTAAATCCGAGCATCATTGATCCGGTATCACCCATATAAATTTTGGCCGGGGCAACATTGAAAACAAGCAATCCCAAAGTGGCCCCGGCAAGACTAAAAGCCACTATTGCATTTCCCTCGAAATGAAAAACAGCAAAAAGCATACCCAAAATACACGAATACAATACTGCTATTATGCCGGCAAGGCCATCAATTCCATCAATGAAATTAAATGCATTGATAAACAAGGTGCAGCCAAGTGTAGATAATGTGAAACTGACAATGTAAGGCAGGGTTTCAATACCCATAATGCCATGCAGCGAAGTGATTCTGATATTGCTGAAATAAACAACTATTGCTGATGCTATAAGCTGGGCCACAAGCTTTTTGCTTGCCTTCATATTCATCAGGTCATCATAGATGCCAGTAAAGAACAGAAGTATGGCTGATGGCAAAAAAGTGTAAATACACAATGGGTGACCAAGCCATAAAAAGGAGGAAACCATCAGGAAGCCAGTAAAGATACCGATCCCGCCCAGGCTGGGAATTTCGGCGCCATGTATTTTACGGGTATCATCAGGCAGGTCATAAATCTTCCGGCTCCTTGTAATAAATAAAATTTTCCTGACTGCATACATGCTGATAACAGCAGAAAGTGCAAAAGAGATTATATATAATAAATAAGGGGGTATAAAATTAAACATTGTTATTATAACGGCTCATCCAGCCTGATTATTTTGCAAATCTATCAATATGGGTTGATAAATTGTCTCGATTTTAAAAAAGTAAAGTTTCTGATAAATGGAATGAAGATTTAGGCCCCTTAATTTTTCTTTATTTTAGGCACAAAATATCACGTAACTATTTTAGCAATTGCATAAAAAATGAGATGCAGTTGGCTGAAAATGAAATTGTTTTTGAACTAATCTCTAAAGCATTAAAAATAACTATTGATTGTCATAGGGCGCTAAAAACGTTCTGGTAAAAGCATATAGGTTAAAATCAGTCTTTTGAACTGCTGAAGTTAAATCTATTCTGAGCTGTTTATGATCTATCGGGTTCATGCGATATTCCTGTATCAGTCTCCAACATTTCTCGGTTAGCAATTGTATTCTTTTTTCCGGGAGATTTTTTTGGTTATCCAGGTACCGGATTATTTCGTTGCCAAGTTCGTCTACTCCGGTATTTTCGGTGGCAATTGTTTTAAAAACGGCTGTTTCTTCATTGATTCCTGCTTTTTCATGTGCCAGAATACGCAGATTCCTATAGAGACCTTCAGCCCCATCTCTATCTGCCTTGTTGACCACGAAAATATTGGCAATTTCCATTATTCCTGCTTTCAGGGTTTGCACTTCATCGCCTGCCTCAGGAACCAGGGTAACCACCGTACAATCGGCCAGGCCGGCAATCTCTACCTCGCTTTGGCCTACCCCAACGGTTTCTACAAGTACCAGGTCGAAACCAGCTTCTTTAACCAGGTCGGTAATTTCTATGATTTTAGCATTAAGACCACCTAAAGCGCCACGTGTAGCCAGCGAGCGGATAAAAATATTGGGATGTGTATAAAATTCACTCATCCTGATCCTGTCTCCCAGCAGCGCCCCATAATTGAAAGGTGAAGATGGATCGACCGCCAGAACGGCTATTTTTTTATTTTCTTTGAGCCAGTGTCGCAGCAATGCATTTACCAATGTACTTTTGCCTGCCCCTGGAGGGCCTGTAATACCTATTACTCGTGCTTTACGGTTTTCAGCAAGGTTTAAAAGAAGGGAATCATATCCGTTGAGCTCATTTTCAACAATGGTAATTCCTCTTGCCAGTGCAAGGAAATTACCTTCTTTTATTTGTTGCAGCAGTTGTTTTAAATCGTTTCGCACTAAAAATTGATTTTGACCGTTTTAAGAGCTATCAGGATATTTGTGAGCAAAAGTACTTTTCTAAACAATAAGATAATAAATAAATCCAACATTGCTTTTATCTGCATATTGGGTATGATGACCGGTTTTCTGGTCAACAATGTTACATTGTCCATCTCCATGATCCTGTTTTGCATCAATGCGCTGTGGGGCATAAATCCCAGGATGTGGTTCCGGAATAAATGGTGGCTTCTTGGTCTTTTATGGATGGCATTTATTGCAGTATCCTATTTCTGGAGTGAAGATAAGGGGCATTGGGAGCGAAGTTTTCAGGTAAAAATGCCATTATTGCTCTTCCCCCTTGCGTGTGGCTTTATGCCTGTTTTTTCGGCCAGACAATTGCAAAGAATAACTGTTCTTATAGGCTTAATCCTAACCATCGGCGTGTTGTATAGTCTTTCATTTTTGTTGATTGACTACGATAAATATATCAGTGCCTACAAGTTTTCTGGTTTATTACCCACTCCCTGCGTGGGCGATCATGTTCGG
This sequence comes from uncultured Bacteroidota bacterium, assembly GCA_903903635.1. Taxonomy (GTDB): domain Bacteria; phylum Bacteroidota; class Bacteroidia; order Chitinophagales; family Chitinophagaceae; genus Nemorincola. Next base: position 4,632 of record CAIUZK010000090.1, on the reverse strand, counting down.
TTCAGTATGTCACTGGCCCTTTTTATTGTCTGGTGTATATATATCTGGCCCTGGTTTGAAACTGCATTGTTTAAAAGGGTTACTGCGGTAATTATGGCTGTATTGGCAGTATATCTTCATATCCTTGCTGCCAAAAGCGGCCTGGTGGCACTATATCTGTTTTTGTCTGCCTGGAGCATTTACCTGGCATTTGTGAAAAAGAAGTTGGTTGGCCTGATAATTATTTTTTCCATCCCGGTTATAATTTTTCTGGCAATCAGGTTTATCCCCACCTTCGGTGAACGTAAGGATTATATATACTATGCCTGGACGATGCTGAAAGAAGGCGACAGGTCGGGTAAATATGGCGATATCGGCAGACTGATGTCGTATAAAATTGCTTTTCAAAGGATCAGCGAGCATCCATGGATAGGGGTTGGTGCCGGGGATATGCTGAATGAAATGAAGAGGGGGTATGACCAGTATTATCCGCAGGTGGATGAGAAGGCCAGGCTGTTGCCGCATAATCAGTTTCTCATTATTGGCCTGGGGTGTGGCATACCGGCAATGTTGGTATTTATTGCATGGGTGCTATATCCGCTTACCTGGCTGCGCCGGAATCGCAAAGGGTTCTTTTTCTTTGTAGTTTGGCTGTTATTGCTCACACAATTGCTCATAGAGCCGGTACTTGAGGTGCAGTTTGGCGTGTTTTTATATATGTTCTTTTTGCTCTGGCAGGGGCAGGAAATGCCTGAGCTACAAAATACCGGAAATAATAAAGCCGCCTGATCGGGCGGCTTTATTATTTCCGGTTATCGGAATATTATTAAACTGCGCTTGCCATAACAACCGGGGCTGCAGAACGAATTTCTTCGTTAGCCTGGTCGGCATATTTAGCAAAATTTTTCACAAACAACTGTGCCAGTTCGTTAGCTTTCTTATCATAAGCTTCTTTATCAACCCAGGTATTGCGTGGAACAAGTATTTCTGTAGGTACGTTTGGCACTTCATTAGGCATCAGAATACCAAATACCGGATGAGCTACACAGGCAACATTATCCAGCTCGCCGTTCATAGCAGCCGTGATCATGGAACGTGTATACTTCAGCTTCATACGGCTGCCGGTACCATAAGCGCCGCCACTCCAGCCTGTATTGATGAGCCATACATTAATGTTAGGATCAGCTTCCAGTTTCTTACCCAGCAGTTCGGCATATTTGGCCGGATGCAATGGCAGGAATACGCGGCCAAAGCAAGCTGAGAAAGTAGTCTGAGGCTCGGTAACACCAACTTCTGTACCTGCAACCTTGGCCGTATAGCCGCTGATGAAATGGTACATAGCCTGAGCCTTGGTCAACTTTGAAATCGGAGGTAGTATTCCGAACGCATCGCAGGTAAGGAAGAAGATATTTTTCGGAAGGCCACCATAAGATGGTTCTTTAGAATTGGCAATAAAATTGATCGGATAGGCAGCACGTGTATTTTCTGTAATGCTCGCATCTACATAATCAACTGTGCTGGTTCCCGGATAAAATTTAGTGTTTTCAAGCAAGGCGCCCGGCTTGATGGCCGCAAAGATTTCAGGCTCTTTTTCGGCGCTCAGGTCTATGCATTTTGCATAGCAGCCACCTTCAAAGTTAAACACAGTTTTGTCGCCCCAGCCATGCTCGTCATCACCTATAAGTGCGCGGTTAGGATCAGCGCTCAATGTAGTTTTACCAGTACCGCTCAGTCCGAAGAACAGGGCTACATCGCCGTTCTTGCCTTCATTGGCAGAACAGTGCATGCTGAGTACTTTATGATTATGCGGCAGAATGAAATTCAGAACACCAAAGATGCCTTTTTTCATTTCGCCTGTATAAGCTGAACCACCAATAAGAATAACCTTGCGGGTGAAATTCACAATGGTGAAATTACCCTGACGTGTTCCATCGGTAGCAGGGTCAGCAAGGAAGTCAGGTGCCTGAAGGATAAGCCAGTCGTGGTTTTGAGTAGCTATTTCCGCATCAGTTGGACGCAGAAACAGGTCGTTACAGAACAGGTTGGCCCAAGGCGTTTCGTTGACAACCCTGATATTCAGCCGGTAGGTAGGATCAGCGCAGGCATACGAGTCGCGCACCCAAACTTCTTTACCGCTCATATAGGCGCATACCTTATCATAAAGCTTGTCAAAAGCTTCGGGAGAGAAGGGAATATTTACATCACCCCAGTCAACACTATGTTCAGTTATCGCATCCTTTACGGTAAACTTGTCTTTAGGAGAACGGCCTGTGAATTTTCCCGTGTTGACACACAGAGCGCCGGTATCATTGAGCACACCCTGTCCAAGGGCCAATGTGGATTTAACCAAATCTTCCGGAGAAAGGTTCCAATGTGCTGTACCTACTTTTACACCCAGGTCAGCTAAGTTAACTGACGGATTCTTTTTACCAAATTCCTGCATATGTTATCTTTTTATGAAATAATTAAAACAGGCTGCAAAAATAATATAAATACAGTAATAATGGGTGTTATTTTTCCCGGGGGCTACGCTGATTGTTATCAGAAACTTATGCTAGCAGTAGTTAATATTACATGTGCTGAATTTACTAAATAGAACAATGGAAATTATTTTTGTCATTTTCGTTAGTACTAAATTTGGAGGATAGGCAGTCTGAAATGATCGAATATCTCATAGTACGAATACAAGGATGATATTTATGTTATCCAACAATTGTTGCCTATTTTTACTAAAAAAAATTCTGGTTTTTGGGGATTATGCAAAGTCAAAATATCCAAAACTATAATTTTGAGTTAACTCAAAATACATAGCACATAAATTAAGTTCAATGATTACAGAATTGACTATTAGGAATTTCAAAAGTATCGCAGACGAAACTTACCACTTTACTGATTTCGATTTACTCGTGGGAAGAAATAATAGTGGCAAAAGTACAATTCTGCAGGCAATGGCTATCTGGCAATATTGCGTTGATGAATTCCATAGGATGAAGAGAACTGGCAAATCTGGAGTACAGGTTGTATTGCCGAATTTTACAGCTTTACCTTTACCTGAATTCAATCTATTATGGACAAATAAAGTTGATAGGAAATACCAAAATGGCAGCAAAAGTCAGGAATATGTACTTATAGAAATAATAATCAAATACACTAAATCAGATGGTACTCTTGGAGAATTTGGTGTAACATTACGATATCAGACTCCACAATCAATTTATGCCATTCCTTTAAAAGGCTGGACTGAATTTAAAGAATTAGATAAAAAAAATGAGCTGCCAAGAATTGTATATGTACCTCCCTTTTCAGGATTAGATCCTTTTGAGAAATGGTTGGATGATGCAGTAGTCAGGCAGAATGTTGGTAAGGGACAACCCGGCTCGGTTTTGCGTAATTTATTATATAGGGTAGTAGATAAAATTATAGAAAAGGATGGGAAGCAAATTAATTTAAATCCAAAGGAAAATGGAAATTGGCAGATTATCCATAAAAAAATCAAGGAATGGTTTGGCATTAATTTATTAGTGCCGGAATATGAAAAAGGGATTAGTATCAATATCGAATCAAAATATGAAAAGGAAAAAGGAAAAGAATTTGATATTATATCCGGGGGCAGCGGGTTTCATCAATCTTTAACCTTGCTGGCTTTTTTCTATGGTTATGAAGGTGTTACTACAATTCTATTTGATGAGCCCGATGCCCATATGCATGTTAACCTTCAAAGGGAAATACTGAATTTTTTCAGGCAAAGGAAAACCACCCAGTTTATTATTGCCACTCATGCCGCCGAATTTATCACAGGGGTTTCGCCAGAAAGTATAATTTCTGTGCTAAAAAGTAAACCCGAAAGGGTTCCATCAACTTCAGAAATAATAACAGCGTTATCCGATGTTGATAATATGGCTATTGTAAATACTATAGATGATCCATACATTTTGTATGTTGAAGGTGAAGATGATGAGCGTATATTGAATGGTTGGACCTCAATATTAAATAAAGAAGCTGTATTAAAGAAATTCTATATTGAGAAGATGGGAGGAAGTACGAAAGAATATATGAAAGCAAATGCAGAAAAACACTTTAAAGGATTAAGGAAAATAGTGCCATCAGTAAAGCGACTTATTTTGTTTGATTACGATATTGATGAAAGCTTTCATCCGGATTCTGAAAATCCGGCTTTTTATGAATGGAAACGTAAAAATATTGAGAACTACCTTTTGGTACCAGCCGTTTGGAAAAAAGCGGTGCGTGATAAGAAAAATCAGGAAAATTCAAATTTTGGCCCTTTGTTTGATGATCCAATATTCAAAATAATCGAAGATTTTTTTGAAGAACAAAACCTCGGATTATCCAAAAACAGAACATGGCGGAATATTTCAGCAAATATTTTTACAGAGGTAAATGGGAAAAAAATACTTTTTGAATCGCCAGACTCCCTCTTTCAAAGAATCTATAAATTCTCCGGTTTGAAAATTAACAGGGAGGTATTGAGTAATAGTTTTGCAGCTGAGGAATTGCACCAGGATGTTATTAATCTTTTTGAGAAAATGGAAAGCATTTTAAAATAAACTGCTTATCTGCTTCGTGTAAGTAAGACTTTCAAAATAATTCCTACAAATTAAGGATAAATTCTGTAGTTGAGTTCTGGGATGTTGG
>CAIUZK010000089.1 GCA_903903635.1 uncultured Bacteroidota bacterium | reverse complement strand
GGTATCATTACCCGATATGCCGGTAATGGCGCTACCGGGGGATTTTATGGCGATGGCGGGCCTGCGACTTCTGCCGGAATTTTTGGCCCTTTTGGGCTAACTACCGATAGTGCAGGGAATTTGTATATACAAGACCTGTTCAACCGTAGAATACGAAAAGTTACTCATTCGGGAATAATAACAACGGTGGCCGGGAACGGGATAGCCGCATATGCAGGCGACGGTGGCCCGGCATTGGCGGCTTCTTTCTATGATGCCACAGGATTTGCCATAGACCGGAAAGGAAATTATTATATATCCGACCTTTGGTACTCGGTCATACGCAAAGTGACCAGACTTACCATCAGCGTTGAAGAGGTGAATGCAGGTGTGCAAATCAAAAGCCAGTTATTCCCCGATCCCAACAAGGGTGTATTTATGATAAGGAGTATTTTCAGTCAGAAAACGAGTGAAAATGCGGATATTGAAATAACCAATATTCTGGGTCAGGTGGTGTATTCAGAGCATACAAAGTTTATTGAGGGCATTCTTAGTGAAGAAATATTTCTGACCAATGAACCCAATGGTATCTACATGTTGCACATAAAAGGGGAGAACGTAAATGATGTAGTAAAATTTGCAATTGAACGTTAGCAGAAATAAAAACCGGCTTTTCAATATCAAAAAATAATGTATCTTTAGTCCTGTTATAGCTGTTTACCTGATCATGACCCCGAAATTTTATAAACTCTCAGTTTTACTTTTATTCCTATCCTATTACTCAGGTGCTCAGATAATAAGTACTTATGCGGGTATTGGTGGGGTTGCGAGCTATACCGGTGACGGTGGCCCGGCTACCGATGCAACTATGTTTAGTCCATATGGTCTGGCAATAGATGATATGGGGAATTTGTACATAGCAGAGCGTATCAACAATATAATACGTAAGGTAGATGCTTCCGGAATTATCAGTACCTATGCAGGAACCGGTATAGCAGGCTATAGTGGCGATGGTGGGCCAGCCACGAATGCGAGGCTAAATACACCTTATGATATTGCGCTTGACCACCAGGGCAATCTTTATTTTACTGATAATGGCAATAATGTTATCAGGAAAATAAACGGTTCGGGAGTAATTTCAACTCTTAATTATCACATACAGGACTACTGCTCCGGGTTACCACCCGGTTTGGTATACAGCATTTCGAACCCAACAGGAATTGCCCTGGATGATTCCAACCATATTTATTTTTCAAATACAGCATGGCGTGTAGTGATGAAGGTGAAAAACGGAGACTCTGTTAAAATCGTTGCGGGGAACTGCATACTTAGTTATACCGGAGATGGCGGGCCAGCGACAGTTGCCGCACTGAATAATCCATTAGGTTTGGCTGTTGACCATGCAGGCAATCTTTATATTGCCGATGATGGCAATAATGTGGTGAGAAAAGTTAGTCCGGCAGGTATCATTACCCGATATGCAGGCAATGGCGCGGTTGGTGGATTTTATGGTGATGGCGGAAGTGCAACTACGGCAGGGATTTTTGGCCCTTTTGGTGTTACCACCGACAGTACCGGAAATCTATATATTCAGGACCTGTTTAACAGGCGGATCCGTAAGGTAACCCCATCCGGAATTATAACTACTGTGGCAGGAAACGGCATTGCAGCCTATTCGGGCGATGGTGGCCCGGCATTGGCTGCTTCCTTCTACGATGCCACCGGATTTGCGATAGACAGGATAGGGAACTATTATATCTCTGACCTTTGGTTTTCGGTTATCCGGAAAGTGAATACACTTACCTTAAGCGCTGAAGAAGTAAATTCAGGTATCCATATCAAAAGCCAGGTATTCCCTAATCCCAATAGGGGCATATTTATGCTTAGGAGTATTTCCAGTCAGAAAACTGATGAAAGGGTAGATATAGAAATAACCAACGTCCTGGGACAAATAGTATACTCTGAACATACTAAATTTATTGAGGGTAATCTCAGCGAAGAGATATTTCTGACTAATGAACCGGGTGGTATATATATTCTGCAGGTTAGGGGAGAAAGGGAAAGTGATATGATAAAATTCGTTATTGACAAATAGCGAAATAAATCGTTTAACCATTGGCGATTTCAGTTATTTCTTTATTTTTACAACATGAGTTTTATTAAAGATTTCAAGGCCTTCGCAATGAAAGGGTCGGTTATTGACCTCGCTGTGGGTGTGATAATAGGCGGCGCATTTGGTAAGATAGTAACCTCTATGGTAGACGATGTGATCATGCCACTGGTTAGTGCTCTTACCGGAAAAGGACAGATGTTTGTTGATAAGTTTTATGTCCTCAAATATGGCAAAACCGGAGATAATTATAAAACACTTGAGGAAGCTAAAAAAGCCGGAGCGAATGTCTTCGCATATGGTCATTTTGTTCAAACCATTTTCGACTTTCTTATCATCGCATTCTTTATCTTCCTGATGATACAGGCAATGGCAAAAATGAAGAAGAAGGAAGAGGCCGCAGCAGCAGTTGCTGCCCCGCCGGAACCATCATCAACTGATAAGTTGTTGGTTGAGATCAGGGACCTGCTTAAAAAATAGCCATATCAATATATTTACCGCTCCTGGCAATACTCCGGTATCACCAGGAGCGTTTTATTATCAGTGAATCAACTTATTGCCTACCTTTATTGCATTAATAAAGGCTAAAAGCCAAAGTTGTTTGCTCCGGCTTTCCTTTGTGTATTTTACAACCAGTATCTGGTTTATGGGTAAGATAATCAATCAATTACGATCGCTTAAGGATCAGAATAAAAGCGGTTTTGCAGTGCTTGCCGATCCGGACAAGATAGCGCCTGCCGATATGCAGTACCTGGCCCGATTGTGCAATGATGCCGGGGTTGATTACCTGCTCATGGGTGGCAGTTTGCTTATGGCGCACCAGATGGAATTGTGCATCCAACGATTTAAAGCCGAAAGCGACATACCGGTTGTATTGTTTCCCGGCAGCCCGGCACAGATAACGCCTTATGCCGATGCGCTATTGTACCTGTCTCTTATATCAGGCCGGAATGCGGAGTTGCTAATTGGCCAGCATGTTGTATCATCGCCCCAGGTAAGGGCCAGCGGCCTGGAAGTAATATCTACAGGTTATATGATCATTGACGGAGGTGTGCAAACTACTGTGTCTTACATGAGTAATGCACAACCCATTCCTGCCGACAAACCCGAAATTGCTTTATGCACAGCATGGGCCGGTGAACTGCAGGGTAAGCACATCATTTATATGGATGCCGGCAGCGGCGCACGCAGGCCCATAAGCACCGAAATGATACAGAAGGTAAGCAGCCAGATAGCAATTCCTTTGTTCATAGGCGGCGGCATACTTACTCCCGAAAAAGTTTTTGAAAACTGCCAGGCCGGCGCCAACATTATAGTTGTGGGCAACGCTATAGAGCGCGACCCTATGCTGATAAGAGATATGGCGGCTGCGACGAGGGAGGCAGTTGGGAGTAAAGTGCGATAGTGTTATTTTTTCGCGCGGCAAATTAATACCTAATGAAGATAGGAGAGCAGATGATGCGGAGATTATGACTATTAATCACCGCATAATATGCGGAGATTAAGCTGGTTATTCGCAGCATAAAGGCAGACCAATAAACAATATTTATAACCGGATCACCTCACATAAAACACTTTATCATAACTTTGTCCTCTTTTTTATTGGGTGCGAAACATACTTTTTACTTTATACTTACGACTATATACTTCAGAAAATGGAAATCAAGCAATTATATACCGGATGCCTGAGTGAGGCTGCTTACTTTATAGCCAGTGAAGGCGAGGCTGCAATTATCGATCCATTGCGCGATGTGGATACCTACATTCAGATGGCGGAGGAAAGGGGAATGAAAATCAAATACATTTTTGAAACCCATTTTCATGCAGACTTTGTAAGCGGACACATTGACCTGGCTAAAAAGACCGGCGCGACTATAGTATATGGCCCGGATACTGATGCTGCATTTAAGGTACATGTTGCAAAAGATGGTGAGGTATTTGAGATTGGTAAATTGAAAATAAAAGCGCTGCATACACCGGGGCATACGCTGGAAAGCACTTGTTTTCTGCTTATGGATGAAGCAGGCGCTGAATATTGTATTTTCACGGGCGATACGCTGTTTGTTGGCGATGTAGGTCGTCCTGATCTCTTTAGCGGCAACCTGAGCAAGGAAGAACTGGCAGGAATGATGTATGATTCACTCCAGAACAAGATCAAACCGCTGAATGATAATATTATTGTTTATCCGGCACATGGGCCAGGCTCATCGTGCGGTAAGAATCTGGGGCCTGAAACATCCAGCACCATTGGCATTCAGAAGGCCAGTAACTATGCCCTGCAGGAAATGACTAAAGCGGAGTTTATAAAGGCTGTTACTACAGGTCTCAACACGCCGCCGTCCTACTTCCCGATAAATGCCCGTATCAATAAACAGGGGTATGAAAGTATAGACGAGGTTTATGAAAAAGGAATGCATGCACTTAGCATAGCCGACTTTAAAAAGAAAGTAGAAGAAGGCGCATGGATACTGGATACCAGGCCATCCTTTGTGTTCACTCTGGGATTTGTAAAAGAGTCGCTGAGCATAGGGCTGGATGGCCGTTATGCAGAATGGGCAGGCTCATTGCTGCCTTATAGCCAGGCACTGGTACTTGTAACAGAACCGGGTAAGGAAAAGGAAAGTATTACGAGGCTGGCCCGTGTGGGTATAGATAATGTGCAGGGTTACCTGGAGGGTGGTTTTGAGGCATGGCGCGATGCAGGTGAAGAGATCGACCTGATCATTGATATAGAACCAGACGAACTGGCAATGGACATACCACACGACAGCAGGCTGGAAGTGATAGACGTGCGCAAGGCAGGAGAATTTGATGCCGGGCATGTAAAGGGAGCGCTTAATGCACCGCTCGATACACTGATGGATCCTGTGAATGTGGCCATGATAGATGATGAGAACAACCTCTATGTACACTGCGCCGGTGGTTACCGGTCAGTAATTGCCTGCTCCATACTGAAGCGCCACGGCTACCATAACCTACGTAATGTGATGGGTGGTTATGGCAAGATCAAGATGGAAAAAGGCATACCGTTGATAACACCAGATAAAGTAAAAATTCAGGATTGATTTTTTACGAATAAACGGGCATGAAGGTAGGTAGGTAACAATTAATGTGCCTTACCTATCCATGTTTCGGGATTCAGGGTAATGTTCTTTTTGCCGGTCCATTGCCATATCTGGAAGTTAAATACCGGTTGGTTTTCATCATTATGGGCACAATGTCCTAAAACCTGCTTAACCGAAACATTATCCCCGACTTTTACTTTTACATCGGTCAGACCTCTATATAGCGTAAAGTACTTCCCATGCTTCAACACAACGATCTGTGTGCTGCCGAAATCGGCTGAGAATACTTTAAATACACTGCCATTAAATACAGCCTGAATAGGTGCATTTTCATCTGTTTGTATATCAATACCGTCATTAATGATTTTGATTTTATGGTACAGCGGGTGGAAATGTTCACCGTAGCGGTCAGCAATAAATCCCTTGTCGACAGGCCAGTATAACTTCCCTTTATTTGATTCAAATTTATCGGCCAGCACAACGTCTGTAGGTGTCAGAAGTAAAGGTGTTTCTGCTTTTGGCGGTTTTGGATGGGGTAGTATTTTAGAAGGATTATTGACTACTGGTTCATTGGTTGAAGGTTTAGTGGTTGTAGTAACCACAGGCTTAACCGGCACAGGATTAGCCTTTGCCTCAGCAGCTTTACGTTTGGCCTCCTCTTCAGCGGCTTTCTTTGCTTCTTTGGCCATTTCAGCTTCTATATAAACCTGTATGGCCTTATTTACCCTGTTGGCCACTATTCTGTTCTTCTCAATGTTGGCCATCAGTTCGCTTTCCTTGCCCTTCATTTGCTGAATCACCTGGTTGGTCTGGTCAGTCTCTTTAAGCAATTCCTGTTTCTGCTGTACCTGTTTGCCCAGCAATTCATCCTTTTCCGCCTTCTGTACATTCAACACGCCGATTTTATGCTGCAACTGATTTTGAGTTAGCCGGATCTGTATTACCTGCTGCTTGCGGAAATCTCTGAACTTTTTCAGGTACTTCATACGGCGGGTAGCATCATTAAAGTCGGCAGATGAAAACAGGAAAGCCAGCATACCAAATGAACTTCTGGTTTCATAGGCATACCTGATTGACTGTGCATACCTGATTTTAAGCTGTTCCAGTTTTTGTTTCAGTGTAAGTACTTCTTTAGATGAGACCTTTATGGTGTTGTCGATATCGCTGATTTCATCATTGATATTTCCAATCAGACTTTGCCGTTGGGCCAGTTTATTCTGTAAAGCCCTCAACTGACTTATTGATGCATTCTTGTCTTTTTTAATCTCAGAAAGTTGCTTCTCTGTTTCATTAATGTCACTAAGCAACTCTTTGCGCTTTGCCTCCAACTGGGCTTTGGTAGGCGGCACATAATCCTGCTGAACTTTCTGCTGGGCCATAAGGCTTAAAGACAATAAAAGGCATAGCAGGATACTTGTTGCGCGCATGAAAAAACTTTAGTCTGAAACAAAAATAACTAAATATTACTGCTGAAAACACCCTTATTTCACTTTTAAGACGATTTTACGATCTTTTTTAAGTAAAAAGAGCGCCTCAGGTTTCGTTATTGCCTCAGGTTTGTTTTCTTTTGCTGCAAAGAAACAGATATGCTATATTCAATGACAGGGTTTGGGCGTGCCGAAGCGACAGTAAATAACCGCCAGGTGGTAGTAGAAGTAAAGGCCCTGAATGGCAAACAATTTGATGTAAACACCAAACTGCCCCCGATATTAAGGTCGTATGAACTTGATATACGGGCTTTGCTCAGCACTATGCTGCTGCGTGGTACAATAGACCTGACGGTAAATGTAAAACAGGAAGGCGCTTCGAAACCGATGGTGGTGAATACTGACCTGGCTTTGTTTTATTACCAGGGGATGAAGCAGATAGCAGAACAGACCGGACTACCGCAGGAAAACATAATATCTACGCTGATGCGTATGCCGGAGGTTGTGGCTCCTGATATGGATGTATTGCCGGAGGCAGAATGGGAAAATGTAAAGACTGTAATTGTAGCCGCAGCCAATCAGCTGATGCAGCACAGACTGCATGAGGGGGAAGCACTGCTGAAGGATATCAGGTTGCGGATCAGTAATATTGATGAGTTGCATAATAAGATCATTCCGCTGGAACCGGAGCGTATGGTGCGGGTGCGTGCCCGCCTGAACCAATGGCTGGATGACATGACCAATAAGGAAAAGATAGATCCGAACAGGTTTGAGCAGGAAATGATCTACTATATGGAGCGCATGGATTTTTCGGAGGAGAAGATCAGGCTGAAACAACACTGCACCTACTTTAACGACACCATTAATGAAAATGATGCTTCTATTGGCCGCAAGCTCAACTTCATTTTGCAGGAAATAGGCAGGGAGATCAACACGCTTGGATCGAAAGCCAACCATGCAGAGATTCAGCAGATAGTGATCAATATGAAGGATGAACTGGAAAAGGCTAAAGAGCAGATACTGAATATACTTTAGTCGGCTTTTAACTATTATTAAGTGGTGCTATGAGCTTAAGGTTCATAGCGCCACTTTTATTTTCGGATAAGCAGGGCTTCCTGCTCCAGACATTTTTTGTACCGGTGCATTAACCCGATAAGTGTTATCAGGCCAGGCTCGGTAACCTCTGCGGCATTTAATTGCTGTTTATCATACAGCGATTTATTGCCAAACCGTTCAAGAAGCAATTCCATATTATCCGGGATAAAGAATGTAGCCCTCTCGCCAAGATGTTTTTTGAATTCCTGGTGGTAGATATTAATACCTGCAAAATCATAGTCGCCCATGTGCTGGTAAGGATTAGGAATTGATTGCAGCCACTTAATCAAATCCCTGCCCTGGTCTTGCGGATACCGGCTTACAAACAAAGGATTGATACCTGGCAGTAAGTACCTTAGTTTTTCTACAAATGCGAAGCACTCAGGATTTTCTATACCAACAATAACAGTATCGGGGGCAGGGACAAAATTTCCGAAATCATAGATAAACTGAAAGGTTCCATAGGCTGGCTGTACCGTAAATGGCAAGCCATTCAGACTCGTTTCTATGGGTTGGTAACTGCTTACCAGGAATCCTTTAAATGTACGTACTGCCGCAGTTTTGGAGTTGTTGCTCACTGCCACCAGATCGGCCCGGCTGGCCTCTTTGTTTTTTAAAGTCTGAATATAATCAGCCAGGTTGGGTATATCCCACCTGTTGAGCAGGTAGCGGTTGAACTTGTCGTTGTCTGCTATATAACAGGTTCTTTTTGTACGGCCTGATATGCGCTCATTAACCAATCCCTCATCCAGTAATTCGGCAACCAGAGGATGCTTCAGGCTACTGGCCGGCAATTGCCCGCCAGCGGCAAGCAATTGCAGTTTTTCGGCTATAGAGAGCGGGAGTATCATACATCAGCGCCTTTTTTTATTAGTCGTTTTACGGTAGTAACATGCTTGCTGTCTTTAGATAGCAGGTAGGTGTACCTGTAATCCATGGCATTGTAGGAGGTAGGTGAACTGTTGATGAGCAGGATATTCCTGTCATTGGCAAATTTCAATATCCCCTTCACATTATTGGGGTGCAGTTTACCTATTTCATCCATCATGCAATGCATCCTGAAGTCCTTAAACCGCTTGGAGGCGCTGTCTTTGAACACATTGAGCAGCATAATGTTGATCATGGCTTTTACCAGTATATCGGTACCCTCTGAACCCACATTGGTGAGCTTTTCTACCCATCCGCTGTCATTTTCATTTTCCACAATCCTGAATTGCAATTCGAAAGAGTCGGGCAGGCCTATTTCTTTTTCCTTGCGTGCATTGATCTCTTTTGCAAACTCCTTGAGTAAGGATATGGCCTTCCTGTTCTTACTTTCATTGTCGCCTGTTGAGAACAGATCGACAACCCCAAGCCCCATGCTGTTCTGGTCATTAAACTCCTTGATAGCCTTGAGCAGGGTAACAATATTGTTCTTGCTCTCAGAGAGTTGCAGTCGTATGCTCTTGATTACACCGGCAAAATTGCGCTCTTCGAAATCGCGATTGATCTCTGTGATTACCTTTTGTATCTCCCCGCCTTTGGAGGTAAGCTCGTTGGTCTCTTTTCCTATCTGGCGTATGAGGGTTGCAAAACGTTCATTAACCCTCTTTTCATACTGCATGATCTTATTTTCTTCGAGGAACTCATCTAGCATTTCTGCAAATTCGATGAAATCATTTCGCTCTGAAAGAACCGTTTTAAAACCAAAAACATTCTGGGATGAGAAATTGCCCAGGAACTTATTGATAGCCGACTGCAGGTCGTTGTATCGCTCCAAAATAGTATAAATGCGGTTGTGCAATGCATCGATCAGGGATTTCAGTCCTGTGGTGATTTCGCCAGCATCTGATTTATGATGTTCAAATTCTGCGATTTCTTTGTAATGGTCGGTCTGCTTAAAGCTTTCAAACGTACTTAGTCCTTCATTGATGAATGCAAGACGGTTGCTGAGTTCATTGATCTCAATGGTAATGAGGTCTATTTCCTGGTGGATCTTCTGTTTCTGCAGATTGTATTTTTCCTGCTCATTGTCCAGTTGATTTTCCTTCAGGCGTTTTTCTGTCTTGTATTCATCTACCTTATCCAGCAGTTCTTTTCGGTCCTTATTGTATTCGGCTACCTTATCCCTGTTCTCATCTATAAAGTCCAGCTCCTTCAGTATTGCAGCCAGCTCTTTTTCAATGCCTGCCATACGCAGCACATCGGCGCCTTCCTGGGTAAGGTCATTGGTTTGTTGTTGCTTGATTTCTGCTATCCTTGCCTGTGTTTCTTGTCTTTTTGCAAGCAACTCTTCCTCCAGGGCAACTATCAGTTCTTTTATACGTTGGTCCTCAGTTCTTATTTTCTTATTCTGTTCCTTTTCTTTATTGTCCAGTTGCTTTTGTATGCCCGCATTAATTGCCTGCAAATTCTTTTCTTCCCTGATCAGTTCTTCAGATGCAGCTTCTATTTCCTGATTTACGAGGTTCAAAAACTGTTCCTTTTCTTCTGCGGCTTTTCTAAACAGGTCGGCACGTTTTACTTCATTAGCCTGCAACTGCCCCTTACTGCGCTGAAGTTCATACTCCATTTGCCTGCGGGTATTATTGAGGTCTTTAATTCTCCCCTGGTAGCGGTTTTTCAATTTACCTGCTTCACTATCTCTTTCTTCAATCAGCTTGTTGATATTGGCTTTGTTGGTATCAGCCTTTTGCTGCCACTCAGCACGTTCTTTTTCATAGTCGGCAACCGTCTTTACCTTTTTATTTATTTCCTTTAGGTCAATCGTTAGCCCATACAATGTTTCATGAGTGCCATCGGCCAGGTGTGGCGACAAGCCATCGAGGAACAGTACATGTTCTTCATCCAAAACCTTGCCGATATTATTTTCCCAGCCAGGCACATTGGTATTGAGCCAGCCATACAATGAATCCTTATTTTTCTGCAGCTTGGCATCTATAGAGGCAATGGAACTCTGGAAGACCTTATTATCATCCCACATCTTCTCCGCCTTGCGGTCGTAAACCGATATGGTTTTTTCCTGCTCAAGGTCGAACTGTTTCTGAAGTGTATCTACCTGTTTCTTAAAATCAGCTATATCAACTTCGTTGCTCTTGATCTTCTGGGTCAGCAGGCTGATCTCTGCTTTCACCGCCTCTATATCCTGCTCAAAATAGCGTTGCAGATTACCCTTCTGCTTCTTAAGCTTCAGGTCATGGATATGTTCTTTCTGCTGCGAAATAGTATTGCGTGCCACCTCAAGGGCATCCTGGCTTTGTTTTCTTATTTCGGCAAATGCATGGTAATACTGTTCGGTAATTTCTCCTTTGAACAACAAAAACTCTTCACGCAATTTGTTCTTCCTTGCCTGCGATTCATTTTCATAACCAGCAAGGGCGTTCTGCTGTTGCTGAATGAGTGCATTGTAGCGGCTGTTTATTTCTGTGAACTTAGCATTCAATAAAATGCGTTCACCCTGAAGGCGCCCGCGCTCAGCCTCTATGGTATCCTTCTTTTCAATTCTCTGGATGATAGAACCGATATTGATACTATCGTAGTATTCCGACTTACCCTTTGCTTTTTTAAGGTCGTTGTCCAGAATGTTGATCTGCTTCTGTACATCATCTCTTTTGGCCTGGAATTTCCCTTTCAGATCGTCTGATTTCTGCTGTGCCGACTGGCGCAGTTTCTGTTGCAGGTCCCGGTTCTTTTCCAGCGTGGGCAATTCATTCAGTGTCTGATCATAACATCTGAAGAGCTGTATAGCTGTTTCTTGTTTCTCCCTGTTCAGCGACTGAATGGCGGCATGTATACGCGCAATGTTCTCTGCCATTTTACGCACCGGGATCTCTCCCGACTTGTTGACCTCGGTCCATTTATTAATGTCGGCCAGCTCGGTATCGAAATTTTTGAGGTGCAGGGCATATTTATCCAGCTCTATCTTTACTTCCTCCTCATTGAGCGACATGATGATGGTCTGCTTAATGAATTCCGCATCCAGCTTGGAATTCAGGAACACATTCTGAATGGTACGCGGCAGGTTCTGATACTGCTTGCTTTCAATCAGTGAGTATTTCCTGAATTCTTTTTCCAGGCCGGCATTGTTGCCATACAATATATCTCGGTATTCTTCGTAGCGGTCTATCTTCTTGGTGTAACCTAACTTTTTACCAAAGCTTTCCCTGATACCATCCCATGATTTTACCTTGCCATTCTCTACATAATTGCCCAGGTTGAATTCGCTGTTAATGAACCGGAAGCAAACCCGCCCCTGCGACTTAAAAGCCATAATGCAATAAGGTCCGGTTTCTCTTACCACCTCGTAAATAACGTATGAATCACCGCCGGGAAAGTAATATTCATCGAAAGTTTTTTTACCTCTTTCTATTCCCAGTTTCAGTTTGTCGGCATTGTAAAAGAACAGTATGGCACGCAGCAGTGTGCTTTTACCTACACCCTGAGTACCTATAAAATGCACATTGCCATCAATTGCAATTTCTGCAAATTTTACATTGGCGCTGTTTATAAAAATTACTCTGTTTAAATATCTCATTTTTGTATCGATTCAGGAACGTTTATAGATAATATAAGGCGCTCCAGGTAATGAAAGGAGGAAAGTGTTTTGTAGCTGTTGGTAATTTCATTTTCCAGTTCTATGAAATTATCTCTTCTCAACTGATCGAGCACTTTATCCAGGATCTCAGCATGTTTTTCTTTTCCGCCTGCATATTTTTTCAGGCCTTCGAGTTTGTTTTTCAGGTCTACATCTACCGATAGCTTTATGAGAATATCAGACGGGGTGAAACGGTAACCCGCGCCAAATGAATGGTCGATGGCCTTGAAGAAATCAAGGATGTCGATCCATTTGAAAGCGGCTTCTATCTTACGTTCGAGGTCGGTCTTGTTTTCCAACCGGGTAAACATATAATACTCATCCCCTTTTTCCAGTACAAGGTTGATGGCCTTGAAATAGTCGTAGAGGTCATCGAAATTCTCATCTATAATATTGTATAGTTTCCGGATGCTGTCTTTACTGCTATTGGAGCATATAAACTGCCCCTTGCTGAGTATCTCGAAAATATCGGATGTATGTTTAGGTACTGGCATTTTTTTCTATTTAGGATAAACCATTGCGAATGCTACATCTTCCTTAGTGTTGTAGTTCTCCGTTATTTTAAACAGTATATCAAACTGTGAGATCATCTGGCAATAAATGGTAACCCGCTCATCAAAGTTTACGTCCTTGCCAAAATCGTAACTGCAGATAAAATCGAACAAATTGTTGCTGCCCGCCAGGAATCCGTTCTTTACTTCATCCAGGTTGATCTGTATCTCTTCCTGTATCTGTGTTTCGAGGTACTCATCAGAGATATTGCCGAGCAGCGGCATAGAGCTTTTAACATTTGTTCGTATCCTTTTGGCCACTTTGGCTATAACCTCACGGGCATCATCATCGGCCTGCAACTGATCTAAAGGAATATTGAGCGGATATACAGGGTTAGGCTCAAATATCACAGCGGTATTATCGGAAAGCAGGGCTACTATATCCGTTTTACTTTTCAGTTCAAACTGATCTTTGAGGTATTTTATCTGCCTTAGCTTTTCTATTACGCCACTCTGGTGTTTTATACGGTTCAGGTATTCTATTATCTGCTTCTGAATGTCGATGAGGTTGTGCCGGCATTCATTGAGTTGCAGTTTGAGCAGGATAATGATCCGGTTCAGTTCTTCATCGGCGGCAACTTTAAAGAATGTCTGTTCTTCCTCTCCCGATACCAGATGATCGGTCTGGTTTATGAGCGCATATATGGTATTGCGCTTTATATCCAGATGCTCCAGCTTGGTTTTCTTAACCTTGTAATTGGGCTCGTTTTTGAAGGTATTATCAATATTTCTGTTCAGGTCTACCACATTACGCAGGGCTATGACGCCTATTTTGCGCATGGCATGCTTCACCTGTCGCAGATAGCCGTATTTGCGGGTTTCATTGTTTTCCTGCAAATAGTAGATGATATTCTGCTTTATATTCTGGATGTGCTCATTAATATAGGAAGCGTTGATCTCCTCGTTCACCTCCATCACCTGCTCAAAAAACTGCAGGAACAGATCATCCAGCTCCAGGTTGTTGCCATTCTGCCTGACCACTGCATAATCTACGAGCGCTCTTATTTTATCGGCATCAAAATCTACCAATTCAAGGGCATAGTCGTAGTTGAAGGAAAGCATTTTCCTTTTTTCAAACAGCTCGCTAAGCAGTTTTTGCTCGCGGCTGAGTGTTGCCAGTAATTGCTGAATGGATGAGAAGGTCTTCATAAAACAGGCGGCAAATATAAGGGAATAGGGGGGTGATTTGGCAGGAGTATTTATGCAGTAGAATAATTGAAATGTTATTTGGGGATTACGAGGGGTTAAAAATCAATACGGGTAACTATTGTACATCTTTCTGAAATATGTTCATAACTTGTTGAGACCAACTGGAATTGGGTGCACTATGTAAATGTATAATGTGACTAATTTTAACCAGAGTAGGCACAAAGGATACCACCAGGGGTATGATGAAACAATTAAGTGCACCAATCTTTGATTATATCCCAAGGTAGGCAAAACGCCTTATTGGCGCTATAAATTATGCTAAGAAGAAGTGGAGGCTACCTCGCTGTATACATCGCACTCTTTTCAGTGGAGAATAAGAAATCGAACCTCGATTCAATTTAGCCGGTGTTTTATTGTGCCAGTAAATGATTATTTACCATAATAGCTCCATCCTGATATCTGGATATTATCAGCGCATCTACGGGGCGCAGCAATAATTCATCCATAATTTTATACGTTTCATCCGGTTCATTGTACAGAACGCACTTTATGCTGGTACATTCAGGCGGAACAGTAAAGAATTTATAAGCCCTGAACCATAGGCCCTTATTGTCGGTACTTTCCTTTGTCAATACGTCTGTTTTGCTGATAATATTGCCGGAAGCATCGCGGAACTCTAATTTGAAAAACGGGCTTCTGTAATTTTCATCGCCCAGCAGGAACCAACAGGAGAATTCATATTGCCCGTTTGCAGGCCGCGATTTAATCGGGATATCCGCTATAACTGTTTCCAACTGCATGATCTGAGGCTGTGCTCCATTTCCGAAGAATTTATCCTTTGTCTTCACTGAATCAAAGTGATTGACATACCATGTGCCGGAGCATCTTAGGCAGGTATCCCTGTATCCCAGGAATGGAATCATGGCTTTGATACTATCGCCATATTTTTTATCGTTAGCCTTTATACGATCGGGATAGCAGGCATATACGTGCCATGAATTATTATCGCCTATAAAATCGGAGGATGCTAAAATATACTTCTGGTCAGGGTCAAGTTCATCGCTGCTATGATTCAGTAGCAGGAATGGTTTGTTGTCGGGCAAATCGTTCAGCATAGGTTTTATGGCATATGGCCCGCCTGCTATTTTTACCTGTTTCTCGGTTATTCCCCAGGATGAATGAGCCATGGCATCTATGATCGGCAAATGTGTCTGTATAGCAGCCACAAAGCCGGTACCTATTTCCATTTGTAAAGGATCACCTCCGACCCAGAGTTTATCGCTTTCTTCGTTGAAGAACCTCAGCAACAACATAGCCTGGAAGTCATTTGCTTTATAATGGTGTCCGGAAAGAAACCGATTCCAGTTACCTTCGTTAGTACCGCATAATTCATCATAGTTCTTGCTTAGGCTGCCAATGGCATTCCGTTCAGTCATTATGTAACCGCTTGCTTCAAAGCTCCATAATGCCAGCGATGAAAATAGCAGTGCGCATGCAGAAGAAGACTTTCCCTCAGCAAGGTACTTTGCATAGTAAGTGTAAATAACCACAACGCCATAGATCGTCATTACATAATAAAAGATCCAGCTAAACCTTCCGAGCGATCTGAATTGCCTCAGGAAGGATAAATAAGTTGTTATCCATTCCATGTGCCAGACAAACGGCACACCCATACTTAATAATAAGGCTGCAAAGGCTATGAATAACCAAACCCGTTTAAAGCCGGTATTATTAATAATATTAAGTGAGCTTTGTTTTTTTCGGCGGTTGATAATACCTTTTATTAAAGAAAAAACAAAAGCGGCAATCACTGTTATTCCCAGGTAGGTAAACCCTTCATCTCCTATTGTTTTCTGAACAAATCCGTTATTACCGTCAACGAACTTCCATACAGGTGAATAGGGTGAAGTAAAAATATGCTCACCCCTGGCGCAATATACGGTCATTCCGTACGGTGTGGCGGCCCGGTCTTTATAGGGATCGGTAGATTTCATGAAGATGCTTACAATGCCAAAAAGCAGAAAAATGCTTAGCAACAGTGGAAAAGTGTGCCGCACCTTTTGTTTCCAGTTAATACTTGTAAAAATGAAGTAGCCGAAAGCATAAAACGATACCCAAAGCAGCACAATTGCGGAAAAGTAGGGATGAATGAAAGTGGCCAGAAGCCCCATTATAAGTATGTACAGGGCATATTTACGATGAGGATTAACGTAGTATTTTGCCGTCCAGTAAAACAGCATAGGCACAACGCAGGCGTATGCAAGTCCAAAGTGCCCAAGGGAGCGTAACAACTGCGGACACATAACAACGATCAGCCCGGAGAAAAGCATTGCAATAAATTCACTTACCCCAAAGTGCACCAGAATTTTATAAACATAGATGATCGCCAGAAAATAACTAAGCAACATTGAATACCACATTACTGTGAGTGCCTGGGAAATAGTGATACTCTTAAAATAACTTAAAGTAACAGATAAAAGAGGCTGGCCATCCATGTACACAATATGTTCGCCATAAGGGTAGTTCATACCCGTAAACCAGTATCCTTTCCCATAAATAACCTGATACAAATAAGCAAGCATGTTTTTGGCTGCATCTCCATATAACGGAGTAACCAGATGCCCCGGATCGGTTAACATCTGAGAAAATGTAATTGCAATAATGCAAAGTGCAAACAGGGAGGTAATTAACAGCCAGATTCTTTTGGAAGATGTGGGCATAGAGCAAATTTATCAAATTAAAGGTAGCGCAATCAAAAGTAAATATTGCTGTTGCAAAAAACAGGTACTATGAATAAAAATGGAGCAGGAGGGAACAGGTGTTAAACTTCTGGACCCACTCACCATATCTATTTCTCCATTTTTACTTAATCGCCGCAGTCCTGTTTATGGCGCAATTATTAAGCCGGTATTTATTGACATGAAATTGTTTCTCTAGTCAGGTTTTATGGCTAGGTATAGAATTACCGGAGCCGTGATGGCACGGTTGAAGCAGGAAATGAGCACAATCTTTTATGATTGTGAATAAACATTTTCAATTAGTCATATGCGATGTTTGTGTAAATATCAAGTTTGTATAACGATCTTTTGACTGATAATTCGTTCTTAAAAAACCATCCTTATGAAATACAAATACTTCTGCCTCTTCGATACAGTTTTTCTCATTTTCATTATCTCTTGCAAGAAAGCACCTAATACTATCCAAATTAGCAGCCCTAAAGTAATTGAACTGCACCAGAGGCTGGATACTAATGGCGGGAAGGCAGCCTTTACGTGCTAAGCATAGCGCCCGGAATGATACCAGACAGCGGTTATGGCGCTCCGGACACAAGGAACTTTATTTATCACTACACCGGTAGCTATGCCAACATTGACAGCCTTTAAAAGCGGTATAGGTATGAGCAGTACGATGATATATTCATTATGGTGTATGATGCCAGTGGCAGAAGCTATTTGAGCGGGCAGCATTAGATGCAAGTAGCCAGTTAATTTAATGTGAGTGATATTAATGAACTGGCTTTTGATCACATGGATATGCTTGTCATGGCAAGGCGCTTGATAAATCAATAGGCGCTGAAAAATTTGGCAGGTATATGTTCCCTATAAAAAGCCATGGCCTTCTGTTCTACTTCATTACCACCTGAATTGTCTTTCTGGTCTCCTGGCGCAGGAGTGTTTGTTTCCCGTTTGTAAGTTCAAAAATAATTTCGGGGGTGTAATGGCGCACGGTAAGCAAGCTTACATGGTCGTTGAGGGATACCTTGTAGTGCTTGCTTAGCGCATTAATCAGGGCCTTTACTTTATCTTCTCTGTTGTCGATACAGGCTATAAAGCTTATAGCGGCATTCTGGATAAGGTTGATCTTTATTTTCAGATCGTGGAAAACGGAGTATAATGTACTAAGGTTATCCTCGGTAATAAAAGAAAAGTCGCGGGTGGTAACCTGTATGAGTACCTGATTGTCTTTGAGCACTATGAGCGGCGGATAGTGCGCATGATCTACTTCGCTCCTGATGACAGAACCCGGCAGGTTTTTGTCGAAAAAGCACTTTACATAAAGCGGGATATTGGCATTTTGCAGGGGCTTTATGGTTTTAGGGTGTATGATCTGGGCGCCATAAAAGGCCATTTCGATAACCTCATTATAAGATATCGCCTCGATTTTAACCGTATCGGGGAATAGTTTTGGGTCGGCATTCTGCAGTCCGTTTACATCTTTCCAGATAGTGACAGATTCCATGTGCAGCATGGCCGCCAGAATAGCCGCAGTATAATCGGAGCCCTCACGACCCAGGGTAACCGATTTGCCATCGGCGGTGCTGCCAATAAATCCCTGAACAATAACAATTTTACCTTGTTTCAGTTGTGGCGCAATAATTTCTTCAGCTTTTTTAGCGGAGTAATCCCAATCCACTACTGCATCGCGATAAGTGTCGTCGGTGCGTATTACAGTGCGGATGTCAAGCCATTCATTGGCAACATTATTTTGCTTCAGGAAAAAAGAAAACATGGTGGAAGAGAGTAACTCGCCCATGCATACGATCTGGTCGTAGGAATAATCGTAGAAGGCCGGATGGCTGGATTTTACCGCCAGTTCCATTTCGCTGAAATGGTTGCGCAGCGCCGCTGCAGCTAGTGTAAAATGAGCAGCATCGAGCAGGCTCTTTGCGTAATCGAGGTGTTGTTCTTCCAGGTTTTTGGTTGCTGTCAGGGCCTCATCTGTTTGTCCTTTTACAGCCAGGTTCACAATCGCTTCAAGGGCATTGGTGGTTTTGCCCAATGCTGATAATACAAGCAGCAGGGGCTCTTTTTCATCACTGATGATGGGCAATAAGGCCGCCATCCTGCCTGCATCGGCTATGGATGCACCACCAAATTTGTAAACACGCATAGGAAGTAATAAAAATAGTAAAGAACCATTAAAGATTAAGCTCTGTAACGGGGGCGCAAAGGTAAGATGTAATATTGCAATGAAAATGTAAAATAAACGCTGTTAGTGTCTCAGTATGAAAGTGGCAATGATTGTTATGGCATTTCTTTCGAGGCCATACACGTATCCCATCCGTATTGAGTTCTAAGTGCGCTGCATTTACCATTAGCATCAGAAATTGTTATATTGCCTAAATTATAATTGTGCACACTCTTGGTGGAGGCTGTATTACAATGGCACACACATGTACCTGGCCCGCAAGATGATATTGCCACAGAAATCGCAATGGATGCAGCAAAAAATAAAATGCCTTTAAGTTTCATAGAGAAATTTTTAGAATTCAAAGTTAGGAAAAAAATGTAATGCAAATAACAAATATTATCATTATTTTTCTTTTAACTCATTCTTCCACTAATTCATTAGCATAAGCGTGTGAATAATATCCTGTCTGGTCAAAGGTTTTGTTGTCAACCTGGCTTCCACTGATGGAGTTGCAAAAATACTCTGTGCTACCGTCAAAAGGTGTAGCAAACAAAGTGCCATGCTCTTTGCCTGGTATTTTTGAATTAACCCTGATTCACATTCATCCGCATCCATTCTTCTTCAGAGTTGGCGTGCATATCAGAGATTACTTTTGAAGCTATTTTTTCCTGGGCTTTTTCTATGGCTTTTGTGATCATGGTATGTGTAATAGGTTCGTCTTCTTTCACGCCCATTTTCGACATCAGTTCTTTAAGATTCTTACCACCGAAATAGCTGAATAGCGCCATATCCAGATGTGAGTATACCAGCATTTGTTTGAGGCCCAGTTCATCGCAAATCGATTGCTCATTAAGGTGCAATGGATGATGGCCGGCAAACAGTATAGGCTTGCCTTCATCTAAATGGACAAATGCCAGCCGGTCGCTCAATGTAAACCGGTTTTCAGGGATGTTATGTAAGGCATGCCTTAGTGTTTCCAGGTCCCTTTGAAACCACACAGAAACTATACCATTTGCATTTTGCCCCATCCATTGTGCAATAGCTGAATGGAATCCATTTTCATTGATATAAATAATATCAGTGACCTGAGCGCCTTTTGGTTTTGAGAAGAACATAAGCCTGTGATTTATTCTTTTCAAAAATAATAATTCATTGGCGTAAACGGTAGCAATTTTTTGGTTTTCAGGATAAAACTACCCGGATAGGTGCATACAGAGGCCTTGCACCAGTTACATTTTATAAAAAGGCAACCGGCATATTATACAATGGTCAATGTAAATCCTAAATCAGATAACTTTTTTACCTTTCATTGCATCCTTCAAAGCGGCATCCATAACCCGCTCGGCATAGGGGCGGGAAACATCATTCAGGATCTCAGTTTCATTATGTATCCGGTCTTTGTCCTGCGCCGAAATGGCATCCCGCAACTGCTGCATGTGAGAATTGGTGAGCGCCACCTCATCGTCGGAAAGAAAATCTCTGTGCTTCTTCAGGAATTTTTCAGTGGTATCCAGCATCTGCTGCGCTTCGGTAGTAGCTTCAACCAGGGCGCGGGTTTTAATATCATCCTTGGCATGGGTGAGCGAATCGAGCAGCATTTTTTCCACTTCTTCATCGGTAAGTCCGTACTGGGGCTTTACATCAATGCTTTGCGCCACACCACTTCGTAATTCGGTAGCGCTCACTTTAAGAATTCCGTCGGCATCAATGAGAAAGGTTACTTCCACTTTGGGCAAGCCGGCAGGCATACCGGGTATACCGGTGAGGTTGAACTCAGCCAGTTTGCGGTTATCCTGCACCAGATCGCGTTCGCCCTGGAATACAGATATGCGCATACTGCCTTGCCCGTCTTTCTGGGTGGTATATTGGCGGCCTGCCTTATTGGGTATTTTTGAATTTCGTGGAATGAGTACATCCATAAGTCCACCCATTGTTTCAATTCCTAAGGATAATGGAGTAACATCAAGGAGCAGCATTTCGGTATTATTACCGGCCAGAATATCGGCCTGAACTGCAGCCCCAAGCGCAACAACCTCATCAGGATTCAACTGGTCGTAAACCTCCCTGCCGAAGAAATTGCGTACACTTTCCTTTACCAGTGGCACACGGGTGGATCCACCCACCATTACCACAGCATCGATCTGTGAAGCGGCAAGTCCCGCATCTTTGAGCGAATTGCGGCAGGCGTTTATAGTGCGGTCTACCAGAGGCTGTATAAGTTCATTGAACTTTTCGCGGGTCAGAATAACTGCATAATCATCAATAGCGCCTTCATAAGTTTCATTGGTTGTAAGGTGAACCTTGGCCTGCTCTGCCCTGATGCGGAACTGCTGGGCAAGCGATTTGAAATTATGCAACTCCATATCGGTAACACCCAACTGATCCTGCCAGTATTTAACGATCATGTTATCCATATCGTCCCCACCCAGGTAGGTGTCGCCATTGGTGGACAATACTTCGAAAATGCCGTTGTTGATGGTAAGCACAGAGATATCGAAAGTGCCGCCGCCAAGGTCGTAAACGGCAATTGTTTTTTCCTCGTTGTGATTGGTTCCTAAACCATAGGCGAGACTAGCTGCCGTAGGCTCGTTGATAATGCGGAGCACGTCCAGACCTGCCAGGCGGCCGGCATCGCGGGTTGCCTGGCGCTGTGCATCATTGAAATAAGCAGGCACAGTAATGACCGCCTTGGTGATGTTTGTTTTTAATATGTGCTCTGCGCGTTTCTTTAATTCTTTAAGTATGCAGGAGGAGAGTTCAATAGGAGAATAAAAAGTATTGCCTACCTGGATCTTTACCAGTGCATCTGTTCCGTCATCAATAATATTGTAAGCAAAGAAACCTTTGTCCCTGCTTACATCTTTATAAGATTTACCCATCAGGCGCTTAACCGAGTAAATAGTACGTGATGGTTCAGCTATCAATAATTCTTTGGCAGGATTGCCAACTGTAGTGTTGCCATACTCATCAAAATGGACAATGGAAGGTACCAGCGCAAGTCCGTCAACTTCTCTGAGCGCAATAGGCATGTGTGTGTCATTTCTTACAATAGCAATCAGGCTATTGGTTGTGCCGAGATCAATGCCTACTATTATTTCTTCTTGCTGTATACTTCCGGTAACTATATTGATGGCTATTTTGCCCATATGTTATTTGAATTGGAGCGCAAAGGTAGGGTGATTAAGCGACAGGCAAAAAAGAGAATAGTAATAGGGTGATAGGCAAGGGCAGACAAACGATGAATGACCAGATCAATTTAGCAGGCACAATCAGTGGTATATTTATTTGTCGATTAAATTAGTGTCGAAGCAATTGTATACTTAGTAAGAGTGAAATTGTATATTTGAGGAAAACAAGTATAAATGAAGGTATCAGGCGGATTAATGCTTTCAATTTTAATAATTACATTATTTTCATGCAACTTAATCACCAGAAAAGAGGCTTTGCTAGTGAATAATACGCTGGTTGGCATAAATGATACATTATATCTGAAGGGTAAAGCATTCGGTTTGCTGGTTGGTGACTGTTATAAGGCTAAGAATTTCAGCTTATTAAAGCAGGGCAGGATTGAATTTGAAC
Organism: uncultured Bacteroidota bacterium; assembly: GCA_903903635.1. Taxonomy (GTDB): domain Bacteria; phylum Bacteroidota; class Bacteroidia; order Chitinophagales; family Chitinophagaceae; genus Nemorincola. Next base: position 35,259 of record CAIUZK010000089.1, on the reverse strand, counting down.
ATTATATAGATGATTCCAGAGCAAGGGTGGCGAAAATGAAGGATGTAGGCGGGTCGGAGGCTTTGAGGTATTGTGAGATAGAGTTGCTGGATGTGGAGAAAAGGATGATTAAAAAGGACTTCATACCATTTGAGGAGCTTACTGCGGAGTCTACATTGGAGCAGGTTAATCATCATTTTGATATGGTTAAGAATGATTCAAAAGACGAAACAGCGGTATTAAACAAATTGAGAGCGCTGCAGGCTGATTATGCTAAAAAGAACGGGTTTACGTTAATCAGGAAGAATGAGTGATTACAAAAACACCGGAAAAGGGTGTTTAGTAAAATAATAAAAGCAATACTAAGTATATTTGTTTCAGAAGTACTAAATGAGGTTATATGAAAAAGATACTTTTTTTTCTTATTGTATTGGGATTGCCTGTGATGGCATCGGCGAAAATTACCAATATGAATTTTTCGGACGCGATAAGGAATAAGGTCATAAAATTGAATGCAGTCAACTTTGCAGGTAATCATATTGGCAAATCGATGAGGCTTAACATGACTAATCTGAAAGCTGACTCACTGAATATTACCGTAGACCTTGGCGTAATATTAAAGCCCGATAGCCCCGGTTTTCAGCCCATGGTGCTTATCGGTGAGGAGCAACTGGTATTGGCCCCGAAGAAAAAAGGCGATGTGGAAGTATATGTATTTTGTGGCAATGCCCCGTTGCATAGTCCAATGAAGAACCTTCATTATACTTTTGACCGGGTAGGAAGTGATGATCTTGTAAAGGTACTCAGGTATATACACGACAACAAAATATATGATTATCTGGGACAAAAGGCAGTATGGTCGATTACCAATCATCATCAGCTTGTTGAGGTGTATGATATAGAAAGGGATTCATTATCTAAAAGACTGATTGAAGTATTAAGTATGGTTACCGGCCAGGAAAAGCCGTCCTATTACAGAGTGAATGCAGAAAATAATACTCCGGGTCAGTCTGCCTATACCAGTAAGACTTTAAAGCTGGTTATTCCATTTGAATTTCTGCTTAAGGCATCCAGTATAATCTCGGTTGAGGTTTATGACGGTAAGGGATTTATGATGGAGCAGTTGATAGAACGTAAACGTTTTGAAAGAGGACATCATAAGTTTAATGTTACTTTTGATAGCGAGCCATATGGTCCGGGTAAGTATTATGTCCGGCTGGTTGATCCGGAGAAGGTACTTCAAGAGAAAAAGGTGGTAGCTGAAAATTAATATTTTCCTGAATTTAGTCTGAAACAACTGAGCTTGCCAAATCTTATTGGCCAGATCTGCTCTTGTTTGTAAAATCACATGTGTTTATTTATTGTGTACTCAGATAGGGATATCATTTTTACTATTGCCTGAATAATCTCTGATTCCACGAGCCTGTTATAGTATGTACGTATGATATCAGCATACAGTCGAATTTTTGTTTATATGATTTAGATTGCCTCATTGAAATAGCATAAAATAAGCATATTATTCGATAAATATGTGTGCAAAGGGTAATTTTTTGATCATTTCCTTTACCATCAATTTTCTTCTATCTTTGTCCTCCCCCTAAATATTAGTGTTTTGAAATTAAAGTCGTTGGAAATAAAAGGGTTTAAATCTTTTGCAGATAAAACCCATATAATATTGGATAACCCGATAACGGGGATCGTGGGCCCGAACGGGTGTGGTAAATCAAACATAGTAGATGCGATTCGCTGGGTAATAGGTGAGCATAAAATAAAAGCATTGAGGAGTGATAACCTTGATGATCTGATATTTAACGGATCGCGTACCCGCTCTGCATCGGGTATGGCTGAAGTATCTCTTACTTTTGAGAATACCCGCAACCTGTTGCCTACAGAATTTACTACAGTTACTATTACACGCAAATTTTATAAGAACGGCGAGAGTGAATACCGGCTCAATGATGTGAGTTGCCGACTGAAGGACATTCATAATCTGTTTCTGGATACAGGTGTCAGCAATGACTCCTATGCTATCATAGAGCTGGGTATGGTGGATGATATTATTAAGGATAAGGATGGGTCACGCCGCAGGATGCTGGAACAGGCCGCCGGTATCAGCATATATAAAACAAGAAAGAAGGAAGCTAAACAAAAACTGGAAGCTACCGAACTGGACATTGCCCGCATTGAGGATCTCCTGTTTGAAATAGGAAATAATCTACGCACACTGGAGAGCCAGGCGAAAAAAGCGGAGCGTTATTTCAGTATTAAAGGTGAGTACAAAACAGTAAGTATAGAGCTTGCAAAAGCATCATTAGAGCATTTTAACGAACAGTATAAAACACTGAACGAGCAGCACGATACAGAGACCGATAGAAAAACCCAACTGGAAGCTATTGTTGCCACAGAGGAAGCGAGTGTGGAGCAACAGAAGGTGAAGCTGATAGAGAAGGAGCAGGAACTTAGCGGATTGCAGAAGCAGTTTAACGAATTGGTGAACAGGGTGCGCCAACTGGAGAACGATAAAAAACTGGCAGCGCAACGCCTGGAACATCTGAAGGAAAGAGAAAAAAACCTGAGAGACTTCCTGGCAGGCGCTGGTGGGCAATCGCAGAAGCTGGAAGATTCAATCGCTTTTTCAGAGCGGCAGATAGCTGAAGAAACTACCGGGCTGGAGAAAATAAGGGAAGAACTGGAAACCCTGCGTGCGAATGTAGATGAAAAGCGACTGGCATTTGACGAAAAGAAAAAAGTGCTGGAGCAAATGAGGGCTGATTACCAGGTAAGGCAGCGCAGCCAGTTTGATGCTGAGAAGAAGGTAGCCATTGCGGATACATCGGTAATGAACCTGCAGCGCAGTATGCACCAGGTGCAGGAAGAAAAGAACCAGCGATTAGGGCAGGTGGCCCAGTTGAGCCAGGAGCGCCAGGAAACTGAAGACAAACTGACCGACAAACGCGAAGAACTGCAAGACCTGATAACAAAACATGAAGAAGTAAAACAGAAAATACTGGAGAGCCAGGAGCAGATGGAAAGTCTGCGTGCCAAACTCGTTGAGGAGAACCGTAAACTGGATGCCCGCAGGAATGAACACGACCTGCTGAAATCATTGGTTGACAGCCTAGAGGGGTATCCGGATAGTATTAAGTTTCTGAAGAAAAATAAGGAATGGGATAATACAGCGCCATTGCTGAGCGATGTATTTGTGGTTAAGAATGAATATCGCACCGCGCTTGAAAATGTTCTCGATAACTATCTTAACTACTATATAGTAGCCAACACCGGTGAAGCCGCCAAAGCAGTTTCGCTGCTGGATACCAATAAGAAGGGTAAGGCAAACTTTTTTGTGCTGGACCATCTCGGCGAATATACCGGTACGATAGCTGATGCTCCTGAAAATTCAGTGCCTGCGCTAAGTGTGGTAACTGTGGATGAGCAGTACGCCGAACTAGCAAAACGCCTGCTGGGTCATGTGTATATTACCAATGAGGGCGCCGATATAACCAATATAGAACTTAAGAATGGCAATGTGCTTGTAGCAAGGAGTGGAAAAATGATCAGGGGTAAGTATACGCTTGGTGGTGGATCTATCGGATTGTTTGAAGGCAATAAAATCGGACGTGCCAAAAACCTGGAAAGACTGGCTAAGGAGATTGCCGACTTGACAGCTATAACAGCTGATCTGAAAAAAGAAGTATCGGATACCCAAACAAGGATCACCGGATTTAATAATGAGTTGAGCGATAAGGCTATTGAGCAAACCCGTCAGGAAATAAACCGCCTGCAGAATCATAGTGTGAACCTGGGCAACAGGGTGGAGAATTTTGAGCACCTGAATACAACTGCCGATAAACGACTACAGGATATTCAGGACCAACTGGAGCAAAACCGCGATAATATTCAGGATACCCGCGCCGAACTGGAGCAGATAACTGATGAACTGAAAGCGTTGCAGCAAAACATTCAGAATGCAGAGGCTGAATTCAAAGGGGTGGAGCAGGCCTTTAATGAGATAACCCAACTATACAACAGCCAGAATATTGCCTATACAAGGCAGCATAGTAAGCTGGATAATCTGAAGCAGGAACTGCAGTTCCGCACCAACCAACTGGCTGACCTGAAAAGGCAGATTGCCAGTAACAGTGAGCAGCTTCAGGTAATTAATACCCAGTTGGCTGAAACTGAAAAGCTGTTGCATACCGGCGATAATGAGCTTTACGAATTGCTGAGCAAGAAAGAAAGCGAGGAGCGCATACTGAATGAAAAGGACAGGGCCTATTACGAAATGCGTAATGGCATTACCGCACAGGAAGGCCAGTTGAACCAGAAACGCCGCGAGAAGGAACATGCAGAGGCATTGCTGAATGGCATAAAAGAAAAACTAAGCACCATGAAGGTGCAGGTGGCAGGTATGAGCGAGCGCCTTGCTATAGAGTTTAAGGTAGTGCTTGATGAAATACTCGACCAGCCACGCACAGGTACTGAAACCATAGAAGAACTGACTGCCAGCGCTGAAAAAATGAAGAAGCGCCTGGAAAATATGGGTGAGATCAACCCGACTGCAATTGAAGCTTACACGGAAATGAAAGTACGTAATGACTTTATTGTGGAGCAAAGGGATGATCTTGTAAATGCGAAGGAGTCATTATTATCTACCATTGAGGAAGTGGAAAATACAGCTAACCAGAAATTCAGTGACACCTTTAATATGGTGCGGACGAATTTCGTAACGGTGTTTAAAGCGCTCTTTACAGAAGATGATAATTGCGATCTGCGCCTCACTGACCCTGATAATATGGCGGACAGCAACATAGAGATATACGCACAGCCGAAAGGCAAAAAGCCAAGTACACTGACTCAGTTGTCGGGCGGTGAAAAGACACTGACCTCGACTGCATTCCTGTTTGCAATATACCTTATCAAGCCCGCTCCATTCTGTATACTGGATGAGGTGGATGCCCCGCTTGATGATGCCAACGTAGGTAAGTTCACACAGATGATCCGTAAGTTCTCAGACAACTCACAGTTCATCATTGTAACCCACAACAAGCAGACAATGGCATCGGTAGATGTGATCTACGGGGTGACCATGCAGGAGCCTGGTGTGAGCAAGCTGGTACCGGTGGATTTCAGGAGTTTGAATTAAAGCGTAATTATATTATTAACTGATAAAGCCAGCACAGAGTGTTGGCTTTATCAGTTAATTAGGGTTAAATAAGATACCACACACTAATTAGCTGTTTACTTTTGATGCCATAAAAATCGTTATGGGCAACCTTGTCCTTTGTTTATTCTTTTTCTTATTCTGCCTGATGAGTAACTTGTGCTATGCCACATCAGGCAGCATTTCAGGTGCAGTAAAGAGCGGCGGTGCAGGACTGGCGGCAGCTACCGTGACGTTACTGAATGGCGCTGACTCAGCATGGATCAGAACTGAAATCAGCGACGAATCGGGGGGCTTTCTGCTGAAGGCTTTGCTGCCAGGGAAGTATTATGTAGTTGCCAGTGCGGAGGGTTATGCAGGAGGTTCGCAAACCGTGGATGTAAAGGACGATGCTGAAGTGAATTGCATTATTGAGTTACAGAAGGAAAGTACATCACTTAGTGAAGTGGCAGTGACAGCAAAGAAACCATTTATTGAAATGGGTCTTGGAAAACTTGTGGTGAATATAGAGGGCGCTGTAACCACTGGCACAACCAATGCTTTGGAACTGATGAGGCGATTGCCCGGAATATCGGTGGATATGAATGGAGTAGTCTCCATGCAAGGAAAATCAGGAGTGCTGGTATTGATAGATGGCAGACAAACCTACTTGTCGGGTGAAGATCTTACAGAATATCTTAAAACCATTTCAGCCGATGAGGTAACGCAATTGGAACTGATCACGCAGCCGGGTGCAAAGTATGATGCTGAAGGCAATATGGGTATCATCAATATAAAACTGAAGAAAAACAGGAGGGAGGGATTTAATGGCAATGTGATGCTCAGCCTTGGATCGGGAGTGTACTTTCACCGTGATGAGAGCATTATGCTGGACTATAAAGTAAAGAAACTAAGTCTTTCACTAAGTGCAACAGATATGGAAGCAATAGGTTTTGCCGACTATAATGAAACGCTGCATTATCTCAATCCCTCATCGAAGGCTAATACCGGTTCAGGTACGATTCATTCCTACGAAACTGAGCGGTTTAGCAATACTGCCGGAAGGTTCAATGCTGATTATAAGCTCAACAACAGAATAACCTTCGGCGCCAATATAAATGCAACCTACCACCCCAATGCCAACCAGACAAATGTACAGATCACCAATTCTGATCAAAACAACATTATCCAATCTTACAGTAGGATATTCAACCCTGACGGGTTTATAAGGAATAACCTGACCACTAATGTATATTATAGTGAAGCCTTATCAAAAATGAGTAATCTGGAAGTGAATTTCGATTATCTGGACTATACAAAAAATGAACATGAGGGTGTTACAAATACTACCCTTGATTACCTTTTGAATCCATTGCCTGGCCAGTCGATAATTAAGAGCCAGCAGAATAATGCTATCAATGTTTATAGTTTAAAAGCGGATCTTACCAATATGTTTAAGAATGGTGTGAACGTTGAAGCAGGGCTGAAGGCCAGTTGGGTAAATACGGATAACAAAGCAGTGTTCGGAATTTTTCAGAACAATGTTTGGGTAAATGATACCACCCGGAGCAACCACTTTTTATACAAGGAAAATATTGGCGCTGCTTATCTTTCAGTATCAAAAAAAATCAACCCGAAATGGGAAGCGAAAATAGGGTTAAGGGCTGAGTATACTTTGGCCAGCGGTATTCAGTATGTCAACTACAGAAGCTTCATGAAGAATTATATCGCACCATTCCCTACGGCCTTTGTCGGGTATAAAATGGATAGCAATAACCAGTTCGAACTGAATTATGGGAGAAGAATTGAGCGTCCGGAATACAAGATGCTGAATCCGTTTATATTTTACTCTTTTGAGAATACCTATAAAGTTGGTAATCCGGGCTTGCAGCCTCAGTATACAAATACTGCAGAATTGAAGCATAGCTATAGGAATATGGTTATAACCACTTTTAGTTATTCAGTTACATCAGATGAGATAAGCGATCTTCAGTGGCTTAATACGGTCACCAGGGTTGTTTATGATAAGGATGAGAATATTGCATCTTCCAGGTTCGCTAAGTTGTCGGTTATTTTTAATAAAGACCTTTTCAAATGGTGGGCAGTAAATCTGTCGGGTAGTATATATTACCTGCAATATTCAGGGCCGGTAAATGGTGTGAACCAAAAAGCAGATTGGAACGGTTGCCTGTTGAGTGTGAATACGCAATTCACTTTCGGGCATGGCTGGAAAGCTGAGGCTGTAGCTTATTATAATAATGGACAGCGACTGACACAGATCACGACCTATGATCCTACCATATACATGGAGGCAGGTGCAACTAAAAAGATAGGTGAGCAATTTTTATTGAAATTTTCGGCCACAGATCCTTTCTATCTGTATAATACTATAAAGCATATTGCTACAGACAATTTCAGTTCCTATTCCGGCACACGATATGCTACAAGGTTTTTTACGCTGGCTGTTACCTATAGGTTTGGAGGCAGGCAAACCGATATGCAGCGGAATTATTCAATTGATGAATCCAGCCGGATAAAATAAATCCGGTTGTATCCTTTACTTTTGCGCCTTAACCAGATCTCTTGCCGGCAAACTTACCTTATGAAACAAACCTTGATAGCATAGCTAAAATAGCTGATGGCAGGATTGAGGAGAATGATCAGTTTATCAGTTATCTGAGGGATTGGGATAATGATGCGCTGGATAAAATTGCCCATATTATTAATAACACGGTAAGCCCTGCTATAGATTGTACTGCCTGTGGCAATTGCTGCAAAACACTTGTGATCAATGTTACGTCTGATGAAGTCGCTCCTTTGGCTGCTCATCTGAAACTAACACCAGAGGAGACGAAAGAAAAGTATATTGAAGAAAGTATGGCTGGCAGGTTATTTATAAATACAATGCCATGCCATTTCCTGGCTGATAATAAATGCACTATCTATGATTCGCGGTTTACTGAATGCAGGGATTTTCCGCACCTGCATAAGCCTGGATTCAAAGACAGGTTGCCGGGTACTTTAGGGCATTACGGCCGGTGCCCGATTATATACAATGTGATAGAAGAAATGAAGCAGCAGTTAGGTTTCCTTGACTGAACCGGATTAGAAGCGGTTGCCGTATAGATACATGAAATAGCACAATGCCAGAGTTATCAGCAAGACTATATAAGGGAATAACTTTTCCTGCTTCGATTTTTTCTTCCTTTCTTCCAGTTCATCTTCTATGCTTAGTTTCAGCTTAGCATTGTTATAGGCCAGTAGTGCCAGTTTCTCAGCTATCTCATCCTGGTAGATCACTTCCAGCTTTTTGGTGGCCAGCAATATTTCATCTGCAACCCGTTGTATATAAGGTTCTGACCCTTCATTGATCAGAATAGCAATGTGCGCATCTGAAAGTATGAGCAGGATATAGGCCTGCAGCGCTCCCTGGCTGATGCGGAAAGTATCCATAGAGGCAAGGCTGGTGTTTAGTTCTACACATACCTTGAGTAACCATGCTGGTGTAACGGCTTCATTGTACTGGGTTTTTGTGCCCATACCCATAAGCCACCGCTCATCATCGTATGCCTCTCTTTTTTGCGGAACAGATAAAACTGAGTATGCCTCCTGCAGTTCTTTAAACTGGGCCTCTGCAAGTTTGTTATCCGGATTTTTGTCGGGATGGTATTTAAAAGCCAGCGCACGATATGCTTTTTTGATTTCCTGTGAGGAGGCAGATGGTTTGACACCTAATATTTTGTAATAGTCTTTCATGCAAGTAACCCTGTACCTAAAAGGGGGCCATATTTTATGCCTTGATCTTAGATTTTAATACCTCCTTATAATTGCGCAAAGTTATTCTGAAATTAGAATTGTACTGAAAAATTAAAGCAGCAATTTCTGCGCAAATAGGCTACTTAGTGTCTTTGTATTTCCATAGGTAAAAACAGGCATATGTGCGGTAAGGTGCCCATTTTGCCGATATCTGCAGCATCTTTTCGCGAAGTGCTTTCTTGTCGGCCATATCCAGATTGTAGATTCTCGACATAGCTTGTTGTATCCCAAGGTCGTCTACCGCAAATACATCTTCCCGGCCCAAAGTAAACATTAAAAGCATCTCAACAGTCCACTTGCCAACTCCTTTGATGGGTGTAAGAAAATCAATCACTGCTTCATTGCTCATTTTGGCCAGGAGCTTATCATCGGCATTATGTTCTTTCATATAGCTGGCTACATTCTGAACATAACCCACCTTTGCGTTGGATAAGCCAATACCCCTGAGCTTATCAAAAGGAGTATCTATTATCTGCTGTGGTGTTGGTTCTTTGCCGTCATACAACTCAAGAAAACGTTTGAAAATAACCTCTGCCACTTTGGTGGACAATTGCTGACTCATAATTGATGCGCAAAGCCTCAGGCAAACATTTTTCCTCTTTTTAAGCTGGTAAGGTTCGAGTGTTTCCAGAAGTGGTTTCAGTTTTTTGTCTTTTGATAAGTGCTCGAAGTAAGCAGTGTTTGTTTTGGCCGGCATAGTGCTAAAATTATGCAAAAACGTGGATTATAGGTACTCTTTATACCTCTATCAGGTTTGTAATTATTAAATAGATGTACATACACGTATCTTTGCAAAAGTTAGATGGAATAATCACTAAATTTGGATTGGCATGGAGCGGCGCACATTATTAAAAGCCGGGGGCCTGCTGGCCCTCGCACAAATTTCAGGTATGAGTACATTATCAGCTTTAGAGAAATTGGGCAATGCACTTGCCCCGACAGATAGAATGCCTGCCATGTTCATCGGGCATGGTAACCCGATGAATGCTATTGAGGATACGGTATACCACCGAACCTGGCAGAGCATGGGCAAGACGTTGCAAAGGCCCAGGGCCATCTTGTCGATATCGGCACACTGGATAACCAAGGGTACGAAGGTTACGTCTATGAGCCATCCTAAAACGATTCATGATTTTGGAGGATTTCCTAAAAAACTGTTTGACCAGGAATATCCTGCGCCGGGAACTCCTGAGTTTGCAAAACTTACTGCAGAAATAGTTACCTACAGCTATATCCAGGCCGATGATACATGGGGATTGGACCATGGCACATGGAGCATATTGCTGCCTATGTATCCTGCCGTCGATATTCCGGTATATCAGTTAAGCATTGACTACGATCAGCCACCGGCCTACCATTATGAAATAGGCAGGCAACTGAATAACCTGCGCGATAAGGGTGTGCTGATAATAGGTAGTGGCAACCTGGTGCATAACCTGCGCGATGTAGACTGGAGTGGTGGCAATAAAGTATATGACTGGGCTCGCGAGTTTGACAGTAAATTTACTGAGTGGATAGAGAAAGGCGACCATGCATCAGCCATGAATTACCAGAAAATACTAGGTAATACCGCCACCATGGCTCATCCTACTTACGACCACTTGCTGCCGTTGTTTTATATCCTTGGGTTACAACAAAAGAATGATAAGGTTTCCTTCTTCAATAGCCAGTTTGATATGGCCTCGATTTCTATGAAGTCGGTGATGATTGCAGCGGGGTAGTATTATTGAGGCAGAGGCGTTTTTAATTCACGCAAAATTTTATTCGCCTCTTCCAATTTCTTTAAAGCATACCGGCTTGGCTTGAGATTACTCAAATCTTCACTAATAGTGATATTTATACCTTTCCCGGTATACAGCGCCTTAGAATTGCCCGCCTTTTTCATGCTTCAAAATTACATTTTTTCGTCTAATTAAAAAAGCAGATATTTCCCTGTTCTTCATAAAAGGAACAATTTCACCATCTTCAATAGCATAAATATTAAAAACAACGCTCAGTTCGTCCAGATTCAAACCAACCGCCATTCTATACAATCTATTCCTTTCATCGGTACTTCCATTGAAAAATATCCAATGCGCAGGAAATTTATGAGTATATGATTTTACAACCTCAGCAATAGTAGCCAATATTTTATTCCGGTCACCATTATTACTAACACCAAAATCATCAATCTCACCGTTCTCATCTATATCTCCAAAGGAAAGATTGTAAACATCAGTCATTTCAGTTGGGGTAAATTGTATTCTTTTTCTGATTAAACCATTTTTACCCTCACTGGTAAAATCAAATACGCTGTAATCTTTACTGGCAATTATTCCTGTATATACGTCGTACTTCATGGATACAAATAAAGCGTAAAAAAATAAAAAAACAAAGACGGGTTTCAGCTACGATACAAGCTATCTTTTACAGGCATTAGTGTTACAAAATGTATGACAAGGTATCCTTCTTCTACAGCCAGTTTGAAATGGCTTCGATTTCAATGAAGTCGGTGATGATCCAGAGTTGATTTTGATTGCTTTTCCGTATATTTGTTATAAAGTAATAACTATGTCGGTTACAGAAATTTTGCGGGAAGATGTGAAGCGGAATTTGTCTGAATTGGATAATAAAACACTTCGTATTCTTCAAGCAATACTGGATATAGAAATAGGCCCGGATTGGGATGAAATGCCTGAAGAGTTACGAATAATGCTTGAGGAGTCTAAGGATGAAAGCGAACGGATACCGCATGAAGAGATGGTGAAAAAATATCCCGAGTTAGGTCTTTCCGTAAGGGAAGGAAAAAGTATGACAATCACAGAAGCTTTATGTGAAGAGGTAATGGACTTGATAGATATGTCCGACGAGAAAGCATTGCGAATGGTAAAAGCAGTATTAGAGATACAAAGAGAATATGGATTCGAGAAAGGATAATGCCAGCTTGATGTGCCGCAAGAATAAATGAAGTTGCAACGTTATTCTGCAACTTTGTTATACCGCTCCCTCACAAAATACGCCACCAATCCACTCCCGATAATTACCACTGCGCCTAAAATAAACTTAGGGTCATTGCTGAAGAAGATGAACATCCAGATGAGTATACTTAAAATGGCCGGTATAGGAAATAAGGGCATTTTGAAGGGCCGTTCTTCCAGAGGCTTGCGGTAATGCCATACAAGCACACCTACCGATTGTGATACAAACTGGATAAGGATGCGCATCATCAATATAGCCGTTATTACATCACCCAGCCGGAACAGCAAACTGAAAACAAAGCCCAGGCTGCCAATGGCCAGCAGGGAGATGTGCGGGAATTTATGTTTGGGATGCACCCTTGCGAATATGCTGAAGAAATCGCCATTGAGGGCAGCGGCATAGGGTATACGGGAGTAGCCCAGAATGGCTGAGAACAAAGATGCCAACGCTATAATAAGGATAAGGAATGTAGCCACCTGGCCAACTAAGTGGCTTTTGTAAATGGTTTCGAAATAGAGACTGGCTACAAAATCAGATTTGGCAACTACTTGCCACGGCAATACTCCCAGCACCATGGTCTGCATACCCAGGTAAAGAATGGCTATGCCGGTAATGGAAATAATAATAGCCCTCGGAATGTTACGGGCAGGATCCTTGATCTCGGCGCCAAGATGGCAAACATTGTAGTAGCCAAGGTAAGAGTACACAGCATTGAGCGAAGATCTGCCCAGGGCGGCAAACAATAGCAGGCTGCCATCGAAGCCTTCGAAATGCCAGTCGAAAGCCTGATGGGCGTTAAAATGTCCGAACCCGGAAAATATAAGCCATAAAATAGTGCCACCGGTTATTATCCAAAGTATTACCGATATCTTACCAATGCTTTTGATATTGCGGTACAGCAATCCCACAAGTAAAATAACCAGTGTGCCGCTTACCATCTTCTTCTGAATATCGGTGAGATGGATGAGATAGGAAAAGTATTTGGAGAACCCGATTGCGCCACTGGCTATTACAAGTGGCGCCTGAATAGTAGTTTGCCAGATGAAGAGAAAGGACATCATCTTGCCCATCTTCTCACCACCAAATATTTTACGCAGAAAAACATAGCTACCACCAGCCTCGGGCCATTTGGCACCCAGCTCTGCCCAAACCATACCATCTACATAGGCTAGCAATGCGCCCAGCAGCCATGCAAATATACTTCCGGGCCCATGCATGAGCCCGACTATTATAGACATGGTAACGAACGGGCCTATGCCCACCATATCTATCATATTGATAGCAGTGGCTTGTGCGAGGGATAAACCTCTTTCTAGTTTTATGGTTTTGCTTTCAGACAAGTAAACTGATTATGGCGCAATGTATAAAATAGGTTCCAAGGTAAGTTAAAGCGCTGGTTCATTTTCTAAAATCAATTCCCAATACCCGATTCACCCACCGCCCGCATCCAGACTGCTAATCTAAAGGTTCCTGAGATTGCGGCTGCATCTTCAGGGGTGGCATTCCGAACCATTTTATGTTATTTGTGTATAGTAAAAATACCGATAATTACCTGCGAGTCATGCGGCAGAGGAAAATTTATTTTTGTAATTCAGTCATTAATCGTAATATTGCAATGAAACGATTGATAAATGGGGATCAGTAAAACAGATTTATTTACCAAAAAACAGAACGAGCTGGCCAATATTGCCAAGGCAATGGGGCATCCGGCAAGGATTGCCATATTGCAGCACCTGGTGAAAGCCAATTCCTGTATTTGCAATGATCTTGTTGGCGAACTGGGCCTTGCCCAACCAACCATCTCGCAGCACCTGAAGGAATTAAAACAAATGGGTCTCATACAGGGTTCAATTGAGGGTACGAGTATTTGTTATTGCATTGATCCTAAAGTATGGGAGCGGTATAAAAAACTGTTTTTCGAATTTTTTGTTGATATAAATAAGGTGGAGAGTAGCTCCAAATGTTGCTAACACATTTTGTAATTAAAATTAAAAATCAATTTTATGGAACAGTTCAAAGTGCTATTTGTTTGCATCCATAATTCTGCGAGGAGCCAGATGGCAGAAGCATTCCTGAATAAGTTAGGAGAAGGTTCATTTCTTGCCGGGAGCGCCGGTTTGGAACCAGGCAAGCTAAACCAGAATGTTGTTACAGTTCTGAAGGAGATAGGCATAGATATCAGCCGGCATGGCACACAAAGTGTTTTCGATGTGTTCAGGCAGGGAAAGAGATATGATGCGGTAATAACAGTATGCGATGCCGCCAAAGCTGAGCAATGCCCTATTTTTCCTGGGAAAGTAAAACGCCTTGCATGGTCATTCGCTGATCCTTCATTGCTTAACGGGACAAAAGAGGAGATATTGGCAAACACGCGAAATGTAAGGGATGAAATTGAGCAAGAAGTCTTGAAATTTATTGCTGAAGCAAAACAGTTAAGTTATTGGATATAATGTAAATCAATTTTAAAATTCAATTTTATGCAAACAGAACAGAAATTAAAGGATCTGGTAAAACAGAAATATAGTGAGATTGCATTGCAGAATAAGCAAACCAATATGAGTTCATGTTGCGGATCAGGTGGTTGCAGTACCGAGGTGTACAACATCATGAGTGATGATTATACCAAACTGGAAGGCTATAATGCAGATGCGGACCTGGGTTTAGGTTGCGGCCTGCCTACTGAATTTGCCCAGATAAAACCAGGGGATACAGTAGTAGACCTGGGTAGCGGCGCAGGTAATGATTGTTTTATAGTCAGGGCTATAACCGGAGAAAAAGGCAGGGTAATAGGTATTGACTTTACTGAGGCAATGATTGAAAAAGCCAGGGCAAATGCGGAGAAACTAAAGTTCAACAATGTAGAATTCAGGCAGGGTGATATTGAGAAAATGCCCATTACTGCTAATGTTGCCGATGTAATTGTAAGCAACTGTGTACTTAACCTGGTGCCCAACAAAGCCAATGTGCTGAAAGAAATTATGCGTGTGCTCAGGAATGGTGGCCATTTCAGCATCTCAGATGTAGTGCTTGTAGGCCAGTTGCCCGATAAGTTACAGAGTCTGGCTGAGATGTATGCCGGTTGCATTTCTGGCGCAGTGCAAAAAGAAGACTATATGGGTATGATCAGCGCCGCTGGCTTTAAGGATATAACTATACAGAAGGAAAAGGAAATACTGATACCGGATGATATACTGGCCGCTTACCTTACTCCTGCTGAAATTGCAGAATTTAATAACAGTGGCCTGGGTATATACAGCATAACCGTTTATGCTAAAAAGCCCGATGCATGCTGCGCGCCTGGATGTTGTAACTAATTGCTGAATTGCTAAAACTAAATTAATGAGTGCAAATAACTGTTCTCCTGCTGAGCGCAAGAAACTAAGCTTTCTTGACCGATACCTTACTTTATGGATATTTATGGCAATGACTATAGGTATCGCTCTGGGCTACTTCATTCCGGGGACAACTACTTTTATAAATTCTTTTCAATCGGGTACAACAAATGTTCCCATTGCTGTGGGATTGATACTGATGATGTACCCGCCATTGGCTAAGGTTAAGTATGAGCAATTAGGCAAGGTGTTTAGTAATATTAAAATACTGTCGCTATCGCTTATTATGAATTGGGTCATAGGGCCGATCCTGATGTTTCTGCTGGCCATAATATTTCTGGGTGACAAGCCCGAATATATGGTAGGGCTGATAATGATAGGGCTGGCCCGATGCATAGCCATGGTCATAGTTTGGAATGAACTGGCTGAGGGCAACAGGGAGTACGCTGCCGGGCTGGTAGCGCTCAATAGTATTTTCCAGGTTTTGTTTTTTAGTTTTTTCGCATGGTTGTTTATAAAAGTGTTGCCACCTTACTTTGGTGTAAAGGGCATGGATATAGATATCAGCATTGCACAAATAGCCAGAAGTGTATTTGTTTACCTGGGTATTCCGTTCTTGGCCGGAATTATCAGCAGGTATACATTAATAGCTGCTAAAGGCAGGGAGTGGTATGAAAGTAAATTTATTCCTTTAGTTAGCCCGATTACCCTGATCGCTTTGTTATTTACCATCATTGCCATGTTTAGCCTTAAGGGACAACTTATAGTGCAGATACCCTTTGATGTAATAAGAATAGCTATTCCATTGGTTGTTTACTTCGTGATCATGTTCCTCGTAACGTTCTTCATAGGAAAAAAGCTGGGTGCCGATTATTCACAAAATGCAGCTCTGTCGTTTACTGCTGCAGGCAACAATTTTGAATTGGCTATTGCTGTTGCAATCGGCGTTTTTGGTATAAATTCAGGCCAGGCATTTGCAGGAGTAATCGGGCCGTTGGTAGAAGTACCTGCATTGATCTTGCTGGTTCGGGTAGCCTTCTGGTTGAGGGATAAGTACTATTTGCAACAGAAATAGAAATTTAATTGAGAACATCTTCAAAGGATATTAAATGAAAAACCTGCTTTTTGTTTGTATAGAAAACAGTAACCGAAGCCAGATGGCTCAGGCGTTTGCTGCTATATATGGTGGCAGCAATGTGCAGGCCTTTAGTGCCGGTTCCAGGCCATCAGGGAAAGTAAACCCCAAGGCAATTAATGCTATGAAAGAATTGGGCTATGACCTCTCCGTGCACCAATCGAAATCGCTGGATGAATTGCCTGATGTGGTGTTCGATTATGCAGTCACAATGGGTTGCGGCGATGCATGCCCGCTAGTAAAGGCTAAGCATAGAATTGACTGGAGTATACCCGACCCAAGAGATATGGATGAGGCTGATTTCAGAAAGGTAAGGGATCTGATAGGGGATAAGGTGAAAGAACTGTTGGATTAACAGATCTCCTGTCATGAGCTATTAATCCTGCTGTTTATTTTTCAGATTCATATTCACCTCTTTCCATTTGTCGCCCACACTGTATAGCAGCAGATAGCTATCAGCAGGATGTTTGAGGGTAATGTCATACCTCATGCCTACGGTTTTCATATCCACTTTGTAATCGGGTGTTTCGTAGCTCACAGCGCCATGGCCATCATACCACCACCAGGTGCCTGTGTGGTTGAGCACCACTTTAAGCACACTGTCATTAAGCACCGTAACATGGGCCCCGTTATACTCGGCGGTCATGTTGTAGGAAGCTACATCGTAAATCTTGTTGTTTATAATGGTATCGGTATACACCTCGCGCATCATTTTGAATGCGCCTTCAGGTGCCGTTCCTATCATTGGGGCGCCATTCATATTCTCAGGTATATTCAGCAGCAGTACTGTCTTATTTCCCGGATCAGGTAAGTTTCTGAGCAGATTGGTATTGATTACATTCGATTCAATCCATGATGTGTTTACTTCTATAGTGAAGTAAAGGTTGAGATCAACATAGATACAAAAGAGGAGAATAGCCACATACTTATTGGTAACAAATCTCGAGATAATCAGGGCCAGTAAAATATAGATAAAGGCATCGGCAAAATAGGTATAGCGGTCATAAAAAACCAGCAATTCAGGTCCCGGGAAACCAAGGGGTAATAAGAATCCAAGTGTAAGAACTACCCACGAAAACAACAGCCAGACAGGTTTGCGGTCGTTGGTAGTTTTCCTGATCCGGGCCATAATAAGAACAAATGCTGTAATGATGAGTCCGTATACCAATATTATTGCAGGCCACGATTCGCAAAACGCATAGACCACTTTTTTGGCGTTCTGAGAAAAATATCTGCCCAGAAAAACAATATGGAAAATGTATTTTGGGAGCTTGGATAAATAGTCGACTGCCGACTGATTCAATTCAATTTTATGAGGTTTAAAATGTTTGAAAGTAAGCAGTAATGCGACAAAGTAAAGGCCAAGCAATATAAACTGCGGCAGGAAAACATAAAGCAATGTCTTTCTGAAAACCTTATTATCAAAGTTGAGTGCGTATCTGTAATACAAAGCCAGGGTTAGCACAAAGAATGGTATCAGGTAGAAGATCTCTAAGGTGATGGTAGAAAGAATAAAAAGAATAGAGGAGCCGATAAGGTACTTTATGCGCTGCTCATGCTGGTATTTTTGTACCCATAGCAAGGTAAGCAGAATGAACATAAAACTGAGTAAATAATGAAAATAGGCCCTGCAGATAATGATCTCGGAAATGTGAGGTGATACAGAGAACAGGAGCACGCCTATAACAGGTATGAGTATATATCTCTTTACCCCGGAATCATAAAAAATGTTGCGGCAAAGCTGGAATAACAGGAGTGAATTTATGGCCTGCACCGTAATATACAACAGACTCCAGAGCCACACATTAAATCCCCACAACTTGTAGAACAAATAATAATGCAGCGTGAACAATTGATAAAAACTCTGGTCGGCAGAATTGGTACGGTTGATGAAATCCCAGAATGACTGATGCCTGAGATTGTATAGAAACCCAACCCCATCTATCACCCAGCCTGCTCTTGCCGCAGGAAAGTACATGACGAATGTAAGCAGCCAGAAGGCAAGGAATAACCAAAGCTGCTCACCCCGTTTTATCCATGATGTGCCTGTTTCGCTCATTTCATTTATTCAATTTAATGGTACATGGTTTTGGTTAATATTGTTCTTCAGCCCTTCTTTTCATGTTTACAGTTTTCCACTGGTCGCCCTGCTGAAACAAGATCAGGTATTGGCCCGGAGGGTGTTTTAATTTCAGGTCATACCAATGGCCCATGTCCATCATGTTCAGTTTATAATCTTCTGTTTCGTAGCTGATAGCGCCCTGGGCCTGGTACCACCACCACGTGCCCCATTGGTTGAGCGTCACTCTCAGCATGCTGTCGTTGTGCACCCACACATGGGCGCCATCTTCCTGCGAAGACATATTATAGGACACCACATCGTAAATCTTATTTTTAAGGTCTTTGTTTACAAACAATTTATACATCATCTGGAACTGCCCTTCTTTCTCCGCACCTATCATGGGAATGCCGTTCATGTTTTGTGGCAGGTTGAGCAGGATAACAGTTTTGTTGCCGGGATCAGGGAAGTTTTTCAGCAGCCTGTTGTTGATGTATGCAGAGTGTTTCCAGTAAAGGTTAATGCGCGATGTGAAAAATATATTAGCCAGGCCATAGGCTGCAATTAAAGCGACCCTTAGCGCACTGATACCTATGAAACTTGCCAACACTGCCAGCAGCATGTATACAAAAGCATCCATGAAATAGGTGTAGCGGTCGAAATAAACCAGCAACATATCGGGGAAGGCCAGTGGCATAATTATTGCCTGAGAGATAATGATCCAGGCAAACAACAATACAGCCGAGCGGGCTTTCATCGTCATCTTCCGGAAGTTAGCAACGATATAGCAACAGAGCAGGATAAAGATGTTGTAAAAAGCAATCAGTCCGGCGTTGGATCCAATGATCAGATAGATCTGCCTGCGCAGGTCGAGTGGAAAGAACCTGCCAAAGAAAATGATATGAAAAATGTATCTGGGGGGTTTACAGATGTAGCTTGTGAATGGCTGTAAAATATTCTGTCCGATATGTGCGAAAAACCAGCCGTATACTCCCTTAAGCACTACAATATGCATCAGGAACATAACGATCTGGGGTATAAAAAAACGCTGGATTATTTGCTTGAAAACTAACTGGTCGCGACCCAAAGCAAAGCGGTAATACAATGCCATAGTTATAACAAACCATGGTGTGAGGTAAAAAATCTCAAGTGAGTAGGTAGCACACAAATAGGTTATTCCGGCCAGCCATGCATATTTTATCTGTTGGTCATTCTGATATTTCTGAACCCAGTAAAGGATCAGAAGTATGAGCATGAAACCCTGCAGGTAATGGTAGGCTGCCTCCCAAACAATAACCTCTGATATGTGCGGACAAACAGTGTACAATAAAACACCGGTAAGAGAGATGCTGAAACCATTTTCTACCCCGGAATCTGAAAGCACCTTTTTGAAAATAATGAAGAACAGGAAGGCATTAATGGCATGCATAGTAACCATCAGTGTGTGCCAGGCATATGGATTAGCATTAAATACTTTATAAAATATCCAGGTAGTGAGCTGTGTGAACTGGTAAAGGCTGGGTATGCCTGATTGCGAATTATTGATGTAGTTCAGAAATGATAAGTTCCTGATATTATTCAGCCAACCGGCAGAATCTATTACCCATCCGGCTTTTGCTGCAGGCAGATAAAGCAGGAAAGTGACCAGCCATAATACAATTAACACCAGGGCATTCCTGTTGCCTTGTAAAAATGATATTTTTTTATTTTCGGTTATAGCTGTGCTGGTCAATGAATACTACTTATGAAACAAATATACTTCAATATTGGTCAACATTCTTTTTGCTCCAATCCACTATCTGCCACTTGTCACCTGTGCTAAATAATAAAAGGTAATTGTCGGCAGAATGTTTCAAAATGAGGTCGTACCAATGCCCCTGATCACGCATTTCAACTTTATAATCTGCATTTTCATAACTCGTGGCGCCATAGCCATAATACCACCAGCAGGTTCCCCATTGATTCAATACTACCTTCATGGTGCTGTCATTTACTACTATTACATGAGCCCCGTCGCTGGTACTGTTCATATTATATGCTTCCACATCATAAACGGTATTGTTTATTTTGTCTGGCATTAGGGCATTGTACATCATTCTGAACTCGCCATCATCCCTTGTACCTATCATCTGCACACCATCAAGGCATTCGGGTATGTTTAGCAGGAGTACTTTTTTCGACTTGTCATTTGGGAATGTCTCAACCAGCCGGTTGACTATATGCGCAGATTGCTGCCAGTAAGCATTTACCTTATGGGTATACCGGATATTTATTAGCGCATAAATTGCCAGAATACCCAGGCACAAATACCGGCTAAATAAATTATTAATGAACAAGGCAATGCACATAAAAATAAATGCATCGGCAACATAGGTGTACCGGTCGTAAATCACTAAGCCTGTTTCGGGAAACCAAAGAGGGAGAATAAGGCCAATGCATAATGCCGCCCAAAGCAACAACAGGATATTGGCTTTTAAATGAATAGCCATCTGCTTGTACCTATAAGTCAGATAGGTTACTAATAGCAACGCAAATCCATAGAATCCATAAAGCCCAATAGACGATGAACAAAAGTGGTAAACTTTGGCCCGCACATCCAGGCTGAAAAACCTGCCCAGAAAAACTATATGAAACAGGTATTTTAAAGATTTCGACAAATTAACTGCGCCAAAATGAATAGCCACTGTGCCAACATGCGCAATGCCGGAATGGTAGATTACTCGCAGCAGTACAATATGCAGTACAAAAATGAGTGCCTGTGGGATGGTAAAATACAGAACCAGGTCCCTCAATGTCTTTTTACTGATGCTCAATGCCAGATAGTAGTAAATACCCAGGGTGAGAACAAAAGCTGGCGTTAGATAAAACACTTCTAATGAGTACGAAGAAAGGAAAAATACAATTCCCCCGATCCATATATAGTTCTTCTTACGGTTCAGCAGAAAATTCTGTGCACAGATCATTACCACAAGCATAAGCAAAAGGCCGAGTAAATAATGAAAGGAAGGTTCCCAAACTACAACCTCAGATATGTATGGAGTAAGGCAAAACAATAATGCCCCCGAAAAAGCAACAATACCGGGGTTTTTAACGGATGAGCCTGAAAATAGACGTGTGAAAAATACAAAAAGCAATACCGCATTTATGGCTTGCAGCGATATATACAACACATGCCACAACCATGCATTGGCGCCAAAAAGTCTGTAAAATAAATAAGTAATAATCTGGGTAAACTGGTACATACTGGGTATGCCCGAACCTTTCCTGTTGATGTAGTCAGTAAAGTTGTTGCTGTTCAGGAAATTTACCCATCCAGGGAAGTCGCCCACTCTGCCCGCATTTGCTGCCGGCAGGTAGAGCACAAAAAGCGCAATCCAATAAACCACAAATACCAGAAGTGCTTTCTGGTAGTCTTTATAGTTACTGATATTATCTGGGCTTCTTGTCAAAACAGCATTGGGATTATTGTACTGAAACAAATGTAGTGCATGGGCGGTTAAGGATTAATACTGATCCACATTCTTCTTGTCCCAATCTACGGTCTTCCATTTGTCGCCCACCTGGTAAAGCAATAAGTATTGATTAACCGGGTGTTTCAGTGTTAATTCATACCAGTGGCCTTCATCAATCATATTAAGCTTATAATCCTCATTGGTATAACTGGTCGCTCCCAGGAAGCCATACAACCACCATGTACCCCACTGGTTAAGGGTAACATGCAGCATACTGTCATTAATGACCATAACATGAGCTCCGTCGGTTGCGGCATCCATATTGTAGGCCGAGACATCATACATATTGTTTCTGAGCGGGTGAGGGGTAAGCTCGTTTTGCATAATTTTAAAACGCCCTTCAGGTTGTGCAGCTATCATCGGAACACCCCTCAGGTCATCCGGTAAGTTTAGGAGGAGTATGGTTTTATTGCCCGGATCGGGAATGTTGGTTATCAGGTTGCTGATAATGTTGGCTGATTGTTTCCAGTATTTGTTGATTTTCAATGTTGCATAAATGTTTACCAGGCCATAACTGAAAGTGATAAGGTAAAATATACTACGGTAAGGAATAAAATTGATAAGCAAAACAAGGGTAAGGTAGGCAAATCCATTGGCCAGGTAGGTATAACGGTCGAGCGAAACCAGTAGCTGATCGGAGAATATGAGTGCTGAGAGAAAAAGATAGCAGAGCAAGGAGAATGCGGCACAAATGGCTAAGGCCTTGAGTTGCGGTGCGGCCTCCTTTAAACGAAGCAAAACAAAAGCCCAGAGTAGGATACAGACACCATAAAAAATAATTACGGCAGTGAGGGACTCGCATATTTCGTAAATATGCATGCGCGTTTCATGATGGAAAAACCTGCCAAAAAATATGATATGGAATACATATTTCAGCGGTTTGTTCAGGTAATATAATACAGGCAATTTGTCGAAATGACCGTAATGCGATACAAAAGTGTTGCTCTGCAATCGCAGAAGGCAAAGATGCACGACAAACAATAATACCAGCGGCACAAAAAACCACAGTAATGATTTTCTGAAAATGATTTTATCTGTTCCTGCTGCTATGCGGTAATAGACAAGCAGCATCAATACCAGCCAGGGCATCAGGTAAAAAAACTCAAGCGAAAAACTGGAATAAAAAAACAGCAGCCATGAAATAACGGCATAAACCGGTTTCTGATTTTTCAGGTATTGCTGTACCAGAACCAATATGAGGAACATAAGTACAGGCACAAGCAGGAAATGGTTTGCAGGCTTCCAGACAACAGCTTCAGATGCATGGGGGCATATAATAAACAGGCAAACAGAAATGAAGGAAAGAATTGCGCCGTTTTTTACACCAGAGTCCTTAAGCAGGTTGCTGAAAAAACTAAACAGCAAGAGCCCGTTGACAGCATGCAGGCTCACGTAAAACAAATGCCATGGCCACGGATGCAGACCAAATAATTTGTACAGCACATACATGGTAAGTTCCATCGTTTGGTAGAGCACCAGCGAGTTCTTAGGATTGATGTATTCCCAAAGTGTCTGTTGTTTTATCAGGTTTACATAATAGGGGAAATCACCCACCATTCCCGATTTGGCAGCAGGCAGGTAAAGCAAAAATGTGATCAGCCAGAAGAGACCAAATACCTGGAGCAACCTAAGCCGGTTATTTGTATTCTGAAAAATATTTGTGAGCAACTGGGCCATTTTTATTTGATAAGTATTGTTAGTAGTAAATGTAATACCGGTAATTCTGAATTAAAGCTGTAACAACTTTTCATTCACTGTTTTCAGCCACAACTGCCTGCCTTTATTATTCCAGTGCGTATCACCGGGCAGATAAACTGATTCATATGTCTTCTTAAAAACCGTGTAAATATCAATGATCTTTATCTTCAGTCCGGGATTTGACTGGAGTAGTGGTATCAGATTATTGTAACCAGCAGGTTGTAAAATTGTTGCTGAATTGGGTATAATGCTCAGATAGACCTCTTTAAAGCCAGTGGATTTATAATGGTCATAAGCTGTGTTCAGGTTATGTACCAGTTTATTAATTTCATCATCCTGTAAAGGTGAAAAGGAACTGTTGATACCGGTTTTTGTTACAGTTTCTTTTAAAAACAGGTAATTGTGATCGTTCGAAATAACTACGTCACCCGATGCACGGTTGAACACATAATAATTCAATGCAGCCTTGGATTCAAACAGCGGCATCATGAAGTTATAATTGAAGAGATTGCATTGCAGGTTCTGATTGATATATTTATTGAACAGGTCGCTTACTCCTATTTTGGGTAGAATGGAGGCTTCTGTGATAGCTGGGTATTCATTATCCTGGCTCCATGCAATCGTCTTCTTTTTAATCACAGAGTCACATACTTCATCCAGAATCTGAAGACCGGAGAAATAGAGCCGGAAATATCTTTCTGATATCTCTATTAAGAGGATGTTTTTATTGGCGGTATCCAGATGATAATTGATGCCATGATTCCTGTCTATCGGAATATATTTACGTACACCTGCAAAATCCGAATCACTGAGATGCCGGGAATAGCTGTCGCCATGTAGGTAAAGGATCGTTGATTTAGGTACATTGTAGGCAGCTCGGTTGGCATTTTCATTTTCAGGAAGTGGGTTGAACCTTTTTACAATATCGAGATAAGCCATGCTGACAAGGTCTCCCTTAAGGCATTGATAAGATCCCCACCATTCATTATTGTCTCTTTTTTGGGATATATATTGCATGGCATTGCGTGAGGTAGATGCCCAGAGAAAGAACAAACCAATAATGATGAATATGTAGCTGAGTATCTTTTTTAGCATGTCTTAAAATTGGAAGTATATAAATTGATTTTCAGCAAATACACCCAGATAATAGCAAGCAACCACCATGAAAGTTACATAAATATAAAACCACTTATTGTTCCTGATAAAGTGCGTGGGCAAGTAATACTCGCGCCATAACATAGTGCCTATGGCCGCCAGCGAGAAAATGAATTCGGCGCTGTTTATGGCTATGTAATTCGAACCACCTCTGAATGAAAATATCGTCTTTATATAATCCCATGCTATTCCAGTGTTCTCAGCCCGGAAAAATATCCACAGCAGGGTAACCAGCATAAAATTGAACAGTACCTGCAGCAGCGATGCAAATCCTGTTTGGCTTTCCTTCCCTTTTTTAATACTGAAAGTAAGCAGTAATACAAAAAGGCCATGAAGCAACCCCCAAATGATAAATGTCCAGTTGGCGCCATGCCAGAGGCCGCTAAGCAGAAACACGATCAGTATATTCAGTTTTCTTCTTGTTTCACCGTGTCTGTTGCCGCCTAGCGGAATGTATAGATAATCGCGAAACCAACTGGATAACGAAATATGCCACCGGGTCCAGAATTCAGATAAGCCGCGTGACAAGTAGGGTTGGTTAAAATTCTCCATCAATTGGATATTCATCACTTTTGCGGCCCCAAGGGCTATATCCGAATAACCGGAGAAGTCGCAATAGATCTGGAAGGAATAAAACACAGCCCCAATCGCAAGTGCTACGGACGAGCTTTCAGGATAGTGTTGAAAGGTGCGGTCTACCACCATGGCCAGCCTGTCGGCAATAACTGCTTTTTTGAAAAAGCCCCAGAGCATTCTTGCCAGTCCGTCTTTTACATTGTTCCAGTCATACTGCCTGAAGACCTTTAACTGGGGCAGTATATTCTGAGGCCGTTCTATAGGGCCGGCAACCAATTGGGGGTAAAACATCACATACAGTGCATAAACCACAAAATTCCTTTCAGCGGTTTGTTTGCGCCTGTATACTTCTATTGTATAGCTCAATGCCTGGAATGTATGAAACGAAAGTCCCAGGGGCAGCGCCATTTTCAGCAGGGGCAATGAAATCGGTTTGCCCAAAAACTGCAAGCCTGTATGAATATTGCCTATAAAGAAATTGTAGTACTTAAATACCGCAAGTGTGCCAATATTGGCAATAATACTGAGTATGAGCCAAAATCTGCGAGAACTGCCTTCGCTCTTTTCTATTTGTATGCCAGCGAAATAATCGATGACTATTGTGCCCCCAAGTATAAGAATATACTCCTGTATAAAGGACATATAAAAATAGCAACTGGCAATAAGCAATAACCATATCCGCCCTTTCTGATTTCCCAACCGGAAAAACAGAAGTGTTACCACCATGAAAAAGACGATAAACTGAAGGGAAATAAATGTCATTTCAACAAAGATATTATTTGAATCTGATTACTTATTGCCTGCCTGCCTTTCCCGTTTATCAGATTCCAGGAGCGTGTCGTTGACCATATCTATCCATTTTTGCTTTCCATCAATGTTCCAATGGGTATCCCCATGTTGGAAATATTCTTTCTTTGAATCCTTGAAAACAGAGTAAATATCAATTACAGGTATCTTAAGGCGAGGATCATGCTGAATTAGCGGTATCAGGTTATTATACCCTTTTGGCTGAAGGATGGTAACGGTATTTGGTACAATAGAAAGGTAGATCTGGTCGAATCCGCTGTATTTATAATAATCATATATTGTATTGAAGTTGGTTATCAGATGAGTTATTTCATCTGGCCCAAGATAGGAAAAGGAACTCCCTTTGTAGGATGGGCCAATTGTTTGTTTGTAAAACAGGTATTGCCTGTCATCTGAGATAACCACATCACCCGATGCCCGGTTGAATAAATAATAATTGATGGCTGCTTTGTAACCAAACATCGGTGTCATGAATTTATAACTAAACAGGTTGCCTGCGATATTCTGATTGATATTTTTATTGAACAGGTCATCCAGGTTAAACCATGGCACCATCGAACCTGAATATTTATTGCCCTGCCATGTTGCTGGGCCTATCATCGCGTTTTTCTTCAACATTGAAGTGTCTGTGAATTCATCCAATATTTCTGTAGTGTTGTAATACTCTCTTAAAAGCCTTTCCCCAACTTCTATTATTAATACATTTCTTTTCGCCTTGTCGAGCTTATATTTAAATGGGTTAGACCATCCAATAAATTTATAATCGCAAACCCCGGCAAAAACGCTATCACTGATCTTCCAGATATTACTATCGCCATGAATAAACAAAACTGTGTTTTTAGGCCCCTTGTAACTGGTGCGTTTCAAAAAATACGCTTTCGGATCGTAGAACTTATGCACGTAGTCGAGGTGTGACATGCTGGCCAGGTCGCCGTGGTTGCCCTGAAAAAATCCATACCACTTATCAACGTCTCTTATATCAAACAGGAATTGCATGGTAGTGCGCGAAGTTGACAGGCAGAGCACTGCAAAACAGAACAATATCGTAAAATCCCTCGCAATCTTTTTCGCCATAGATCAGAATTGAAAGTAGATAAATTGATTTTCAGCAAATACCCCGAAGAAATAGCAAATCACAACCATGAAAGTAAAGTAGGCAAAGAAGCTAGTGTCATTACTTATCTTAAAACCAGGTAGCTTATTTTCACGGACAAGCAATACTAATATAAGCAAAGCGGCAAAGATGAGTTCTGCGATGTCCATTCCAAAATTGCCGGAGCCACCCCTTAATGCGAATATCCCGGTAAGGTAATCCCATGCTTTACCCATGCTTTCGGCACGAAAGAATACCTGTGCTAAAATGAAAAAGCAGAATGTAATGCCTATGCTGAGAAAAACACTGGCCCACCCCGGCATGCTGCTGAATAACTTTCTGCGCAGGTCCCTTGTAGAGAATTCATAGATAAGCACCACCGCCTGCAGTAAGCCGAAGAATATAAAATGCCAGGCGGCGCCATGCCATAATCCGCTCAACGAAAAGGTAATAAGCACACTGGCAACCAATGCAATTTTCCCGAGGTTCCTTAATGAAAAGAAGATACTGTTGTATACATAATCATAAAACCAGGAGTAAAGGGAGATGTGCCATCGCCTCCAGAATTCCGAAACGCTTTTGCTGAAAAATGGTTGCTTGAAATTTTCAATGAGCTTAATATTCATCACTTTGGCTGCGCCAAGTGCCAAATCTGAATAACCTGAAAAATCACAATACACCTGGAAGTAATAACACATTGCCCCGATGAGCAAAACTGTTGATGAGCTTTCATGGGTATGTGAGAAAGACCAGTCGACTACCATGGCAAGCCTGTCGGCAATCACTGCCTTTTTTAAAAAGCCCCATACCATGCGGGATAGGCCTTCTTTGATATTGTCCCAATTGTACTCCCTGAATTCCTTATACTGGGCCAGCATATTCTGGGGACGCTCAATAGGGCCTGCTACCAACTGGGGGTAGAACATAACATAGAGCGCATATACCGGGAACCTTTTCTCCGCTACCTGGTTACCCCTGTATACCTCTATAGTATAACTCATAGCCTGGAAGGTGTGGAATGATAGGCCGATAGGTAATGCTATTTTGAGCACCGGAAGCGAAACCGATTTGCCGAACAGTAGCAACCCATCATGGATGTTGCCTATGAAAAAATTGTAGTACTTAAATACAGCCAGCACCCCCAGGTTTGCAACGATACTTGTAATGAGCCAGAACCTACGGGAAAAGCCCTGGTTTCTATCTATCAGTATACCAGCAAAATAATCAACAATTACCATTGAACCGAGTATTAGGATATACTCTGGTATAAATGACATATAAAAATAACAACTTGCAATAAGCAATAACCCTATGCGCCCTTCCTGTTTCTTAAGCCTGAAGTACAGAAGGGTTACCAGTACAAAAAATACGATGAAGTGCAGCGAGTTAAAAGCCATCAGTTACCCAAAAATACTTTTGTTATTCTATAAAACAATATTTCCCCGATTTATGAAAATTGGGCCCAAAGGGGCATTATGCTTCTGTTTCTTTTCATATGCCTACCTGCTTTGCATTACCCTGGCCATGCCAAAAATCGGGGAATAAAACCGCTCCCTAAATTGCCAATCCCTCCTGCAAGGAGGGATTGGGGGCATTGTACTGATAATTCGTTTATTAAAGCTTATTACCGTATAAATAACAGTTCGCGGTACTTTGGTAAAGGCCACTGCTTGTCGTCTACAATTAGCTCCAGTTTATCTGAATGATACCTGATGGTGTCAAAGTATGGTTTCACTTCGTGGCAGTATTTCAATGCGCGCTTATGCATATCTGCTGTATCGTTGGCCTTCTTACGGGCTTGCAGCATAGCTTCTACGTTATCGTTGATGTTACGGATATGGTTGCTCATCAGTTCTATAAGGTTGAGCTGGGTTTTATAGCTGTCTTTATCCAGTCCCAGTTCTTTCAGGCCACGCACATTCTGTATCAGTACATTCTGGTAATTGATGGCGGCCGGCAGAATATGGTTGGTAGCAAGATATCCTATAATGCGCGCCTCGATCTGAACCTTTTTAATATAGTCTTCCAGCATTATTTCATGACGGGCTTCCAGTTCGCGCTTGCTGTAGATGCCATTGTCGTAAAATACCTGCTTGCCTTTCTCAGTCACAAATGCATCGAGCGCTTCAGGAGTGGTTTTGAAGTTGTTCAGTCCGCGGCGCTTAGCTTCTTCAGCCCATTCATCGCTATAGTTGTCGCCTTCAAACCTGATGCGTTTTGAGGATGTAATGTAAGACCTCAGCACATGCAGTACCGCTATTTCCTTTTTATCTCCTTTCTCAACCAGCGCATCTACATCCTTCTTGAATTGTTTCAGGGTTTCGGCCATGATGGTGTTGAGCACGGTCATTGGCGAAGCGCAATTGGCAGTTGAACCTACTGCCCTGAATTCGAATTTGTTGCCGGTAAATGCAAACGGGCTGGTACGGTTACGATCGGTATTGTCCATAAGCAACTCAGGGATCTGCTTATGTATATCCAGTTTCAGGATCACTTCATCCTGCTCGCTGAATTTTTCTTTTACTCTTGTTTCCACTTCATCCAGTACATCGCTCAGGAACTTGCCTATGTATACAGAAATGATGGCTGGCGGAGCCTCGTTAGCGCCCAGACGATGATCGTTGTTGGCCGATGCAATAGCGCCACGCAACAGATCATCATAATCATGTACCGCCTTAATTGTATTCACAAAGAAGGTGAGGAACATAAGGTTGGTGCGTGGTGTTTTGCCTGGCGAAAGAAGGTTAACGCCTGTATCTGTAGCCAGGCTCCAGTTGTTGTGTTTACCCGATCCGTTGATGCCTGCAAATGGCTTTTCATGAAGCAGGGCCTTCAGCTTATGGCGTTTAGCCACTTTGTTCATCACATCCATGAGCAGGGTGTTATGATCAACAGCGATATTGCACTCTTCGAAAATAGGAGCGCACTCAAACTGCGAAGGCGCTACTTCATTGTGCCTGGTGCGCAATGGTATACCCAGCTTGTAAGACTCCTGTTCGAAATCCTGCATGAATGCATATACGCGCTCTGGTATGCTGCCAAAATAATGGTCTTCAAGCTGCTGGCCTTTTGCAGGGCTATGGCCCAAAAGGGTACGGCCGCACATCAACAGGTCGGGGCGGGCGTTGGCCAGACCTTCGTCAATTACGAAGTATTCCTGTTCCCAGCCCAGGGTAGCGGTTACTTTAGTTACATTCTTATCGAAGAAATGGCACACATCAACAGCAGCTTTATCCAGCGCCGCTATTGATTTCAGCAGTGGCGCCTTATAATCCAGCGACTCGCCATTGTATGCTATGAAAATGGTAGGGATGCACAGTGTTTTGCCCGATCCGGCCTCCATGATGAATGCAGGTGAAGATGGGTCCCAGGCGGTATAACCGCGAGCCTCGAAAGTAGCGCGGATGCCGCCGTTAGGGAAGCTGGAAGCATCAGGCTCCTGCTGTATCAGGGCGTCGCCATCAAACAACTCAATAGCGGCACCATCACTTTTAATAGTAAAGAATGAATCATGCTTTTCGGCTGTAGTACCGGTAAGCGGCTGAAACCAATGCGTAAAGTGGGTTACTCCTCTTCCTTCAGCCCAGGCCTTCATACCTGCAGCTACCTGATCGGCAATTCTGCGGTCTACACGATGGCCTGATTTTGCTGAGTTCATAAGGCTCTTATATGCCTCATCGCTCAGGTATTCACGGATAGTACGTCCGCTGAATACATTTGTACCAAAAATTGCGGTTATGCGCTTGTCGCCGTAACCTTCAATTTTTTTCTCCTCGCCTGCTGCCAGTGCATCTAAGGCCTGAAAACGTAAAGATGACATAATATTAAGTTTTGTGCAAATCTACAGCTTTCAGCATAATTTTATAAAAAAACTAAACATTTTTTTATAAAAAAATAACATAGTGTTTTGTAAAATGTGAATATTGAAATATAATATACTGCAATAAATCAGCTATAATGCATACTAATCAATATTTATTATAAATAAAAAGAAACAGAAAAAAATGTATGTAAATTAATTACGAAAAATTAATACATGAAAAAATCTAACGAAAATGGTATTGTTTCGTAGTGAATTCAGAAATTCACCGCAAAATTAGGTGTTGTTCTTTTCTTTTCGCAATTAAAGCTTTTTCGGGCTTCTATTGCTTGACTGGGTGCGTTCACTTTCTTTAGAGATTATCGGGCTATAGTCCGGTTTTGTTTTATGAAAAACTGTGTGGTGCATAAATTATGTTTTGAGTGCTTTATAACTAATTTTAAACTCTTTTTCATTTGGTGTTGTTTTAATGATGTGTACCATGTCTAAATGTTCCAGGTTTTTGTTGTTCGTTCTGTTGATCCAAGGTGCATCCTCCTATGCCCAATCGGATTCAACTACCATAAAACAATTCATTCATGCTCAGGCCGAATTACTGTGTGCCGACAATATGCATGGCCGTGGTTATGTACAGGAGGGGAGAGCTATTGCCTCGAAATACATCCAGGAAAAATTCTGGGAATATGGACTGCAACCCGCGCCGGGCAATAGTTCTATAGTACAGCCGTACTACTTCCCTGTGAATTCATTTCCCGGCAAAATGATATTGGCGGTAAACGGAAAGGAACTGGTGGCCGGCGCCGATTACCTTATTGATGCAGGCTCTACCTCCTTTGCCGCAAAGTCATTGCCTGTTAAAACAGTAGACATGGGCAGCGTTACTGATATCGACATGCTTAAAAAAGCATTAAGGCAATTTAACGGCGAAGCGGCTTACCTCCTCAAAAACACCGATACCATGTGCAAGGCCCTTGGCGCCCATATGGAGGAGATTGCCATGGTACTGCCTGAAGGTTGCTACCTGGTTCCTCAGAAGAGTAAACTAACATGGACCACCGCTGGTAAGAATATTCCGGCGGCGGTTTTCTACATTAAAGAAGATGCCTTGCCTGCTAATTGCACTGAAGTAAGGGCAGACATAAAAGCTGTGTATGCTGCTAAATGCCGCAACGAAAACATTATTGCCATTGCGCCGGGCGAGGTTAAAGATAGTTTTATTGCTTTAACCGGCCATTATGACCACCTGGGTATGATGGGCGAAAAAGCGTTGTTCCCGGGGGCAAGCGACAATGCCAGTGGCATATCTATGCTGCTTTATCTTGCTTCTTATTTTGTTAAGCACCCTCCCCATTATTCGGTAATGTTTATTGTCTTTAGTGGCGAGGAGCCCGGCCTGCTGGGCAGCGACTATTATGTAAAGCATCCTGTGGTTCCGCTGGGCAAACTAAAGTTCCTGACCAACATTGATATCATGGGCGATGCCACTGATGGAGTTACAGTGGTTAATGCCACTGAATTTCCGAAACAATTCGGGCAGTTGCAGCATATCAACGAAACCAATAAGTACATACCTGTAATAAAGAGCCGTGGCAAGGCACAAAACAGTGATCATTATTACTTCACCGAAGCCGGGGTTCCTTCATTTTTTATGTACTCTAATGGCGGCAAAGGATTTTACCATGATATATATGATGTGGCCGGCGAACTGACGCTCAATCATGTGGCAGGGGTTGCCCATTTGCTCATAGATTTTGTTGCTGTCCAGAAATAAACAGTTCTGCAGACTTTACTTTTTATCCTTTTTAGGCTGTGGTTTAGCAGGTGTTTTTTTAGGTTCGGGTTTTTTAGGGGTTGTTACTGGTTTCTTTTTCGGAGTGTCTGTTTTGGGCGTATCCACTTTTGGCGGAATGACTGAATCTCTTATAGCCATAGGCGCCGCAGTAGTAGTATCGGTATTGATAGCCTCGGCATGGTGGGCGCTATCTACCGAGGTGCTGGTAACCGAAGAATCGGCGGTAATGACCTCGGTATCTCCACTGCCACAGGAGGCCAGGGCAAGACAACAGATGAATACGGTAATATATGTTGTGTATTTTTTCAATGTTTATTGCGGTATCAATTCATTATAAGGTGTAATTACGCTTTCCAAAATTAACAAAAATGGGCAGAAACTAAATTAAGCGCAATATTCTTCTTTTGATTTTATTGACAATTAGATCGATAATACCTGATTAAATGCCATAATGTGTGCAAGATTGCACACTGCGCAAAAAATATTTTGTTGCACAATACCCCCTGGCCCTCCCTGAAGAAACGGGACCTTGTTCCGGGGAGTACGTTTGAATCAGATTTTCAACTTTGTAATTCTGATGGTTAAAAAATGCCGGGTACAAACGCGAGAGGGGAGGTTTGTGGAATTGCACACTGCGCAAAAAATATTTTGTTGCACAGTTTTTTATTGACAATCAATCGATTAGGTTCTGGAAATTGCGCATTTGGGCGATGAGTGTGCAATTTTGTGTGCAATGATTTAAACTAATAAAACCACCCGAAGTGGATGGTTTTATTAGTTTTTGCAATTAAGTTAAATTACTTTTTTGCTGCAGTATCCTTAGCTGGACCAGCTTTCTGAGTGTCAACTGCTGGAGCTGGAGCTGTAGTAGTTGTAGTAGTTGTAGCTGTAGTAGCTGCTGCTGCTGAATCAGTAGCAGGCTTAGTGCCTTCGCCGCCGCCGCAAGAAGTTACAAATACGCCCAAAGTAAGAGCAACGATTGATAATTTTACAAATTTCATACTTATGTTTTTTAGTTGGTTATGCAGGTTTATACTCCAAACAGAAAAAGGTAACCCGTGGAGAAAAAATATTTTTAAATATTTTTTAGCGTTATTTGATTTGGCCTGTTTCAACCCGGATTCAATATAGAGCGCATGGCTGGAAGAACCATGTAGTGGAAAATTCAAATGCAATTGAGGGTATAATTATTATTGGCACTGGGTATGGAACACCCGGATCAGGATAATAATATTTCCGCAGGGATTCCCAGCTCACGATGAAAGATCTTTGCAAGTTCCAGGTTGAGCGGTTTTCTTTTGTTGAGGATGGAGGATACATATCCTTTTGATCCTATTATCCCCACAAGGTCTTTGTTTTTCATACCCCTTTCTGCCATTTTAGCATTGATCGCATCTATAGGATCGGGCATAGGAATTGGGAAATGAGCATCTTCATATTGTTTTATCAATAGCAAAGCTACCTGCAATTCTTCCCCCTCATTGCTATCAGGTTTTACCTTTTTATCAAAAAGTTCATCTACCCATTCCAAAAATGCGTGGTACTCCTTTTTTGTTTTTATGACTTTCAATTTCATAATACTTATTTTTTGTAATGAACAGTTGAAACGTCAACTAAATCATACTCTTTGTGTGTGCCGAACCATTTAACCTGTACAGCCTTAAATTCAAAAACTATCCGAACTACCAGCCTGTAGTTATTTCCCATTATATTGAATACAACACGGTCATCTCCAACCAGGCTTGCATTGCCATAAACCTTCTTTAGCTCATTGAAATTTTTAAATGAGCATTTAAGTAATTCATGATACCATTCTTGTAGTGCATTCGATGCTGCCGGATATTTTTTGCAATAATATAGCAGGGTAGATCTTGCAATGATATTAAACACTACACAAAATTATAAGTTTTCTATTAGAAAACAAAATTATTAGTTAAAGCTAAAATTGAAAAATACTTAGTACGGCATAAATCAATGCAACGAAGACTAACTGCCATACGCAAGGTTGTTGGTGAGGAACATCAGTCTGGCGCGACTCTGTAATATAGCCTTTGTGCGTAGCTGACTGGTGTCTTAGCAATTTGCCCGGTTTGTAACTGGAATTTATATAATCTGCTAATCATATCTTCTTTCACCCGCCATAGCTCTTTTCAAGCGAAGGAGGGGTAAAACACATTAAAAAAACAAACTATTTAGCCACTTGCGAAAAAACGAAGGTAGGTATAACATATACCTCACTAATCCCTAATCAATTAGCCCCGAAAAAAAATCTATGATAGACCGTATACGGTCTATGACAGTACGAAAAACGTACTATCATAGAAAGTTCTTTTATCAGTATCAATTCTTCAAAATAATTTTGGCGCACGAATATCATCACATTAAGC
>CAIUZK010000088.1 GCA_903903635.1 uncultured Bacteroidota bacterium | reverse complement strand
TAATGAAGAATGAAACAGAGGCATGGCAAAATCATAGGAACAACAGGGAAGCCAAAATCAATTGGCAATTTACTTGCGATGATGCCAGGATAAAACTTTTGAGACTTTATCCGTCAATTTATGAGTGACATGACACTAGTTCTTTGCCACGAACCCCAGCATGTGATGATCTAGGGTTTAAAAGAAGAATTTTTACTATAACTCTTCTATGAATTGCGTTCTTAATTGAATCCTCCAGGCTAATAAAATTCGGTACCCATGTCTGTAAAATATACACTTCGTTCTTCGCTGTGTTTATACTATTAATGTACTCGTCTAATTGAAGCTTTGTAGTTGGCTGTATTATGCCAGAATCATATTCAAATTGAGCCATTCTGTTTTCGAGAACCATTTCCAGTTGCTTTGTAAGGAAAGATTCTTCTCCTTTTCTTATAAATCTATCATAAATAAAATGAGAAGCGATTGCTGCTGAAACAAATGCTCCAATTTCACCTATAAAATGAAACCAATTATTTTGTTTGCCTTCGGTGATAAGCATTATTATCACACCCAAAATAAAAATAAAAATAACTACAGAATAATGTTTCCATTTTAGTAAAGGCTTTACATCCTGCTCTGTTTTAGATGATGGACTCATAGATGCTATTTATATATTAGTGGATAATGCCAATGTTTATACCATTGGCGTTTTATCGAAATTAAATATTGCGATTACTCTATTTTATGATTAAAATCATTTGGAAACATGCCGTATATATAATTATAGATGGCGGCATGAGTTGCGCTTGTGCGCATGAAGGCATCCTAATTCAGGGAATGAGTTTGAGTGAAGCAGATTGAGTTACCCGATCTGTTTGAGTGTTATTAATTTTCAATGTGGGAATTTCCAATTTCCAATTGAGTTACCTGATGTGCTAGGGCAGCAGGAGGGGAGCCTGTATGGCTACTGGATCGGGGCCGTTGAACATTGTGCAGGGTGGTTATGAGCCGGATTTTTGTCGGGCTTATGTGTATTGAAGAAAATTCATGTAAGTTTGTAGGTAATAGTAATTGAGCTGAATCAGTTCTCATTACTTTATTTTTCACTTTAACTGCTAACCATTATACAATATAGTTCCGGCAAATGCGTTATTTTCCTACATCAATACACTATCTAAGCATGAACTTGTCCAGGTGTTTTTTAATAACAATTGTTCTTTCTCTTTTGGTTGCTGCAAGTGGCAGAAGCCAGGATATGCCTATCGGAAACTGGGAATCTCATTTGCCATACAATAACGGCCTTGGTGTTGTTACCGACGGCAATACGCTCCATGCTATTTGCAATCAGCCTTTCTTTACATACAATCCAGCGCATGGGGAGATGGAAGCTTACAGCAAGGTGAATGGCATGTCGGATATAGGCATGCAGTGCCTGGCCTACGATATGGCAACCTCAACTACAGTGCTTGTTTATTCAAACGGCAACATAGATTTGTTTAAGAACAACACCTTTTACAATATACCTGACTTGAAAATAAAGAGCATAGCAGGTACCAAGACCGTGAACCAGGTGTATTGCGAAGCTGGCCTGGCTTATTTATGTACATCGATAGGCGTACTGGTTATAGACCTTACAACCCACAATATCAATGAAACCTACCAGTTCATGCAGAATAACCAGAACATCGGGGTGAGTGGTTTTATGGGTAATGATAAATATTTTTACGCCATTACCAGCCTGGGTTTGTACAGGGCTGAAAAACTTAATTCCCAGTTGCAGAATTTCCAGGTGTGGCAAAGGGTAGACAGTGCAGATACGTTTAGTTTTATTGCCAGTGTGAGCAATACTTTGTTTCTGGGTAATTCCAGATCAGTGTATAGTTATGTAAGGGATACCATGCATAAGGTATACACCTGCTCGGTATCGGCTGATACGTTCATAACGCATATAGACGGGGGCAATACCGGCTTGCTGATCAGTGAATTTCACCCCAACAATTTTAATGGCGATGTGAAGCTAATGGATATTTCTTACCAGATGATTGATCTGTGTGCCGGCCTGGGTCATCCGGTGCAGGCCGCACAGACACTGGATAATTCCATATGGATAGCGGACCAGTATTATGGTCTGGAAAGAAGAACCGGCACAGACCTGCATTATCCTCCGGGACCTGCTGATCCTAACTCATTTGATATTTATGCACACAACAAAGATCTGTGGGTGGTGCATGGCGGTATCAGTGATAAGCTGGATGCATCATATAATTTTCATTGTGCATCAAATTATCTGAAGGGAAACTGGAAACCCTACGAAAGATATATATACACGCCGTTTAATGACGTTACCAACTGTGTAAATGTATTG
The DNA here is from genome assembly GCA_903903635.1 of uncultured Bacteroidota bacterium. Classification (GTDB taxonomy): domain Bacteria; phylum Bacteroidota; class Bacteroidia; order Chitinophagales; family Chitinophagaceae; genus Nemorincola. The sequence continues at coordinate 16,778 of CAIUZK010000088.1, read as the reverse complement.
AAGGATGAAACGACAGGTACCCTTTATATCGGCTCGTACATCAATGGTTTATTTTGCATAAAGGCAGACGGATCAACACAACTGATCAACAAGAATTCAATTTTCGATACCAGTATTGCTGTATTTGGTCATAACGAGCGGCAGATAGTGGGTCTGGCCCTCGATGCTTCTGATAATCTATGGGTGACAACGGCTTTTTCAAAGTGCCAGTTGTATGTAAAGACACCTGACGACCATTGGTATAAATATTATGTGCCGGGCAATCTTATTGGTGGTCCGCTGGTGGTAGATGATTATGGTGTGGCCTGGTATGTAAGTTATCTGAACGGAGGTGTTGTAGCCTATAATACAAACAATACTTTTGACGTGACCAGCGATGATATTTACTATCATCTTACCACAGGTGCAGGTAGCGGAAATCTGCCCAGCAATAATGTGCATTGTATAGCAAAGGATAAGAACAACAATATATGGATAGGCACAGATAATGGAATCGGAATTGTAAGTAATTGCGGTTTTTCAACAACATCGGTTAATACGTGCGATGCTGTTTGGCCAATAGTACAATATGACCAGTTTGCGGGTTATCTGTTTGCCGGCAACAATGTAAAGGCGATAGCCGTGGATGGGGCCAACAGGAAATGGATAGGTACGGATGATGGTGTATGGTTATTATCATCAGACGCGCAAAAGATCATTTACAGGTTTACATCCGAGAACAGCCCCCTGCCTTCCAACCACATACAGAAGATATCAATCGATAAGGTTACGGGTGACGTATATTTCGGTACAGAGCAGGGACTGGTAAGCTACCGCAGCACAGCTACTGATACTAATTCAGTTACGAAGAATGTGGTTATTTTTCCTAACCCTGTGCCCAAAGATTACACAGGCACAATAGGTATTAAGGGCCTTCCCCTCAATGCCGATGTAAGGATTGCTGATATCAACGACCAGCTTGTATACCGTACCACGGCTCTTGGCACACAGGCAGTGTGGAATGGTAAAGACTACAAGGGGCATCGTCCTCAGTCGGGAGTGTATCTTGTATTTGCTTCCAGCCCTGATGGTGGCCAGATATACGCAGGCAAAATTGTCTTTACTCAATAGGTATGCTGCAAAAGACAAACGGCATAGTGCTGCGTTCGGTTAAGTATGGCGAAACCAGTATTGTTACCACAATCTTCACCGGGCAGTATGGTGTGCAGGCCTACATGGTAAAAGGTGTGCGCAGCACAAAATCAAGGCAAAACAGGGCAGGGTCTTTTCAGCCGGGCATTATGCTTGATATGGTAGTTTACCACCATCCCCTGAAGAGCATGCAGTCCATTAGTCAGTACCAGGTTTCGTATATCTATGAGGCCCTGCAGATGGATGTGGTAAGGAACAGTATTTTACTTTTCTCGGTAGAGTTATTGTTCAGATTGCTGCCTGAAAACGCACCTGTACCCGGCCTCTTCAACTTTGCGCAGCAGTACTTTATTCAGCTTGATAAAACCCCGTTAAAGGGGGTGGCCAACTTTCCGCTCTATTTTATAATTCATTGCAGCAGGGAGTTGGGATATGAGTTAAAGGGCAGCTATAGCAGCCAGACACCCTACCTGAGTATGGAGGAAGGTGAATTCATCAGCCAGTCGCCGGCGGCATCTATCATTGCTGTAGAGGATGTGAGCGGACTAAGCCAGTTGCTTGATGTGGCAGATTATGAAGCCTTGCAACAGGTACACCTGACGGCCATGGTGCGTATGCGGCTCATAGATTGGTACATTGCCTTCCTGCAACTGCATACCCAGCATATGGGCCCCATAAGGTCGCTTACTGTGCTGCGCAGCATTTTGCATTAGGCGACCTTCTTATCCACGAAAAAGCAGGACACAGACTGCATCCTGCTTTTTACTATAATGTAAGCGTTGTTACTGTTTACAAAGACTATTCAGGTACTACCAGCCTGAAGCCGTTTCCATGAATATTTACGATCTCAACCGCGCTGTCTTCTCTCAGGTATTTGCGGAGTTTGGCTATATACACATCCATACTGCGCCCATTGAAATAAGTGTCGCTGCCCCATATCCGCTTAAGCGCGGTTTCGCGTGGCAAAAGGTCATTTTTATATTCGCACAGCATCAGCAGCAATTCATTTTCTTTAGGAGAAAGTGTGCTGGATTCGCCACCATGTTTCAGGGTGCGCAGTTTGCTGTTGAAATGGTATGAGCCAATGATGAATTCGATCTGGGAGTGTTGTTTTTCCTGCAACTCCTGGTTGCGCTTCAGTACCGCCTTGATTTTGGACAGGAGTACATCGCTGTCGAAAGGCTTGGTGATATAATCATCGGCGCCCAGTTTGTAACCTGTAAGAATGTCATCTTTCATACTCTTGGCAGAAAGGAAGAACAAAGGCACATCGGGATCGACATTCCTGATCTCTTCAGCGAGGGTGAATCCGTCCATATTAGGCATCATCACGTCAAGCAGGCATATATCGAAACGCTCGCGTCGGAAGGCTGCAAGGCCCAGGATACCATCCCTTGCCAGTTCCACAACAAAGTCATTTAATTCCAGGTAGTTCTTAAGAACCTGCCCGAAGTTGGTATCGTCTTCTACGAGTAATATTTTATTCTTTTGATTTTCCATATTGAAAATTAGTACATCAAATATAATACCGCTATCGGCTATTATGACGAAAATTTTTGTTAAAAGAACCTCGGGCAGCTATAGGTTTTCTTTATACCCTGATTTTTATAGTACTTCCCCTGATAAATAAGTGAGAATTCAAGCGCGCCATAAGTGGCATTGTAGGGTGCGAGAGCCGACATGGTGAGATCGTAACTTGCCACGAACTGAAGACCGCCCACCTGAACACCTGCTATGCCTATTGCCGCATCATTTAAACGATCATATATGCCTAAAATCAACTGTGTTATTACCGGGTTGATCTGCCTGGTATTGGTAAGTATGGTGCGGAATTGCGCGCCAACCACCATTTCGGAAGCGCCGCTTTGAGTGGTATAGTAGGCCGAAGGATTGATAATAAGTACCGGTCCGGCCTTATAAATCACATCCAGGTTGCCTATTGGCCTGTAGCCGAGTGTGTTTTTACTGCTTTTGTAAAATGATTCGGTAGGGCGGTTAATATTATCAAGGCTGCCACCCAGCTTGATATACAGGTTTTCGTTGGGGTAGTAGGCAAAGTTGATGCCCGGCGCCATTTTGTAATAGCTTGTTTTGATAACCCCAACTTTTTCACCATTGGTAAGATTGGTATTAAAGGTCATGCCATCCCACTGGGCATCGAAGGTAAGGTTGTCGTAATTTACCGACCGCTGCACATAGGAACCAGCAAACCCCATTGACAGCATAAAGGTAGAACTAAGTTGAAGGTGGTAGGCAATATCTCCCTGCAACTGGGTAAGCGACAGGTTCCCATCTCCTGCCTTATCGTTGAAAAAGCCAAAACCTACACCCAGCCAGTTGTTGTGGTTTTCATTGTCTTTATTGCCACCCAGTTTAATATCGCCAAAGGCAGAGAAGGTAGTATAAGGTACAGGAATCACGGCCCACTGATTGCGGTAATTCATGCCAACCCTGAAGTCGTTGTCGGGCATTAATGCCGTATTGGCAGGATTAAGCAACATAGGGGCGTTATAGTACTGGGTAAAGTGTATGCTTTGCCCCGATGCCTGCAACTGCTGCATCATTACCCATATCATCATCAACCCTGTAATCCTCTTCATCATTAACGCGTATTTCTTCTTTCCTGATTATAATGGTTATTAAGTTCTCTTTTAACGCAGCAACGTAATATTCCCTTTCATCTGTTTGGCGGTGCCATCAATAAAAGTAGCATTCAGCACATAGGCATAGGCTTCCATTGGTTGCGGCTGTCCATTAAAAGTGCCATCCCAACCTTTCTGCATGGAAGTGGTTTCGAAAACCAATTGTCCCCACCTGTTGAATATTTTAAGATCCAATGTTTCGATAGCGGCACCGCGCACATAGAGAATATCGTTTTCGCCATCGCCATTGGGGCTGAAGGCTGTGGGTAATCCGATAAGGGGTTCAATATCGGCTGATGCCTGTTTGCAGAGCATACTAGGGCAGTTGCCGCTGCTGAAAGCAGTGAGGCATACCTTGTAGCTGCCCGTCTTATTATACTGGTGAACCGGGTTAACCTCGATGCTTGTGGTATTATCGCCAAAATCCCATGCATATCTTACCGCATTAATGGAGAGGTTGGTAAACGTGGTAGGTACATTAGGTACGGGTACTACAGGAGCATAGCTGAAATTGGCTGTGGGTACCGGTAATACTTTAATGATCTGGATAAATGAATCGACACTTTTGCAGCCTGTATTGTTGACCGCAACCAGGGTTACGGTATAGGTACCTACGCTATGGTAGGTATGACTGGGGTCACCGAGTGTGGATGTTGTTCCGTCGCTGAAAGTCCAGGTAGTACCAGTTGCATTGGACAGCGTGACCAGCGGAGTAAATGCAGTGCCGAGGCAAATTGAGTCGGGGATAATGAAACTTGCAGAGACCTTAAGATTGAAGAAATGAATTACATGCTTAATGGTATCGGGCGATTTGCATGCAGCAGTATCGGTCATTATCAGCATAACTACATAAGTGCCGGTATCCGGGTAGGTATGCATTGGGGGTGTAATGCCCGTAAAAGTACCGCCATCGCCAAAGTACCATTGATAGGATGGTGTTCCTACTGTATCAACAGATGTATTGGTGAATGTAGCCGTATAGGGGCCGCAACTATCGTTGAAAACATAGGTGAAGTCGGGAGAAATAAGGTTATTACCTACAGAAATCACGAGTTTGGCACTGTCCGCAATCCTGAAACAGGCATTGGCATTTGTGGCATTGAGTGTAACTGTATACACACCGGCTGTTGTAAAAGTATGGGAAGGAGAGAAAATAGTACTGGTAGTTGTACCATCACCAAAATTCCATACGTAGGTAAGTACATTAGTCGACAGGTTTGTAAAGTTTACCGTAAGCGGGGCACAGCCATGAGTGCTGGGGCCGGCCACAATATTTACTGTTACGGGGCCGATCTCGAAAGCGATTTTTAAAGCGGCTTCATTACAATTGGTACTGGAATCAACCATACTCCAAACACCTGAAGTAGTGGGGAAGGCATTAGCACAGGAGTAGGGATGCGCTCCCGGAACGCCACCGCAATTAGCACAGATACCCTGGTAAATGATACCTTGCCTGGAGAATCTGCTCGTACCACCATCCACATGTTCTCCTTCCCATTCTTCACCAGGCAAATGGCAATCCCTTCCATAGTATGTTGCATAACGACAAGTAGTCATGCCCGGCCCCAGCACAATAAAATAAAAGTCCCTGCCATCTAATGTGTTTGGTTGAACTGCATCAAGGGAGGTATGCATACCAAAACCCAACCCTGCGGGGTTATTGCCCAACCCAAGGTTGCCACTCCATCCGGAGATATAAACATTTTCGCAGGTGTCGACCAGAAATGCAACCGGTGAAATTGAGGTGGAGTCAGGAACACTGTTACCAAACACTGTTGATATAAGATCAGTAGTAAGCGCGTTGTCTGTTTTCATTACAAACTGGCATGAATTGGGATTAGTATAAACGCCCGCTGTAACAGGGAAAGCACCACCCAGCGACTGCCCCATAACGTATACATGGTCGTCTCCGCTTACTTGGATGCCGAATATCTGGTCATAATTGCTGGTTCCAACATAGGTGCTGGTCTGCAGATTATAAGGCGGGCTGTTCCTGAATTTTGAAATAAACCCATCAGCAGTTCCACCCTGAAAAGTGGGATGCAACGTGCCTGCTGTAACCGGGAAGTTAGTACTGTTTGTACCGCCTGCCACATAAACATAGTTTTGTGCGGTATCAAAAGCCAGCACATAGGCTGCATCAGAACCAATGCCTCCGAGGTAGGTACTCCACAGAAGTGAAGTCAGCGTACTGTTGAATTTAATAACCACCGCATCCTGCATTCCCGAAAGGGTAGTGGAAATGGCGCCCGGAGTAGTAGGAAAATCTGTCGAATTGGAACAATCGGCAACAAAGATCGCCCCTGTTTTATCTAGCTGCACCTCACTACGGGCATCATCACCATAGTTGTATTTCAGTTCGCCGTAGCCCAGTTCGGTAGAGTCGAAATTAACACCGTCATTTCCTGTACCACCAATGTAGGTAGACCCGATAAGCGCAGTTCCGGTAGCATTCAATTTGGTAACTACAATATCCCAGCCGCCGTGGTTGGCAGACTGATAACATCCTGGCGTTACCGGATAATCGGTTGAACGGGTGCGACCTGCCACAATAAGGTTTCCGCCAGTGTCAACGATCATACTATGAGGCCGTTCGTTTCCGCTTCCCCCTATGTAAGTAGCATAAATCCTGTTCACACCTGTAGGGTCGTACTTGATGATCGAAATGTCGCAGGCATAAGTAGAATCAATAGAAGCAACTGTGCCATTGCCATTTCCACCACCAAAAGTAACCTGAAAGGCTCCTGGAGTAACCGGGAAGGCTCCCCCCCCGGCATAAGCAAGGCAATTCACGAGGCCACCCGCATAGAAGTTTCCGGCTTCGTCGTAGGTGGCAGTATAGCCCCAGTTATCGGCTGTGGATCCGGTCATTGTGGAGAACACAACAGTGGGGTCAATGATCAGTTGTTGCGAATGGTTGTAACCATCAGGGAAATCATAGGAAAGCACACTTCCATGCAGTTGGTATTCACAGGATACCTCAATCTTTTCATTGTTGATATATTGAAAAGCTACAGGTTTTAATTCACTCATCTGCCCAACTGAAGTATTGACATAGAGGTTATGGTTTTTGATAAATATCCTGTCCTGCCCTTCGAATTTTAATTTTACCTGCGAAGCATCGGCATTTGGCTGCACAATAAACTCATATTCCACTTCGCCCTTCGATGATGAGATATGCATATTGATGCCATTGTACAAACCGTTGTAATTTACCGCCTGAACAGGGTGTATGCCTGATTTCCACCGGGTGGGATCGTTTCCTAAAAAGTAGTTGTAATAAACTTTCTGTGGCTTTTCACCGGTAATTTCAGGTGTATTGCAATCAACAAAAGTGACCTTGTACTGGTGGAATTTCAGAACCGGTTTATCCTTTATTTTACCATGATGATACAAATCGGTTTTATGGGTATTTTCCCGGTCTGAAAGAATATAGCGCAATCCGTCTTTTTCAAGGCAGACATCTCCTCCCTTTGCGGAAGTCTTAAACTTAAACCAATCACCCCACTGCCCCTTGTTCTCAACAAACTCAAGAGGGGATTGTGCAAATCCCTGATAGGAAACAAGGAATAGGAATAAATATAAGATAAGATGGCGCAGTCTCATTATTAAAGTTTATAATTCAGATAGTAAATTTAACCTTTTTCTTATAAAAGACAGATAAAAATAAAAAAAAAGTTAGTTCCGACTTTATTATTTTACTGTGAAAATACATAAAAGACAGTTGCAGATCGTAACACAGCAAGATATGACAGCCAATTATGGGGAATAGGCTGCTATTGAAATGTGGTATTTTTCACATAATTTTTTAATTCACCATCTTATCGGCACAGCAACTGCTGGCGAAGGCATCGGGTTTGGCTTTGAAGGCATAACCCATTCCGAGTATGTAACCCATGGCCTCACGCAGCGCTTCATTGCTCTTGAATTGTGGGTTGGTATTAATATCGGCATGAACCTCCATGTCTACATCATACTTATTGAAGAGATCGCATAGTTCATAAGCTATTTCTATACTTCTGGCCACCTCAACCAGCATACGTTCTTTAATGGTAAATGGTTGTTTTGTCCGGTCATTGCTGATAAACATAAACCCGCCATGTTTTTCACGCAGAAATACAATGACAGTTGCAAAGTCAGTTTCCATATGCCGTACCTGCGAATCTGTACCAATGCATACCTTCAGTTTATATCCCGCTTCGGTCTCCCGTATAATAGCTTCTTCAACAGCATTTTTTATTGGGTCCCGCAAGGGTTCTCCTGAGAATCGTCGCCATATCATATGAGTAATGATTTTGTAGTACTAAAGTTACCGCCTTTAGTATTACGAAAACATTATCGGTAAATTAATAAAATGTGATATGCACAAGTTATTAACATTGGTTTATATAAAAATCGCCTGTCTTTTGTTCATCTGGCATAGTGCGCTGGAATCTCGCTACATAATTATCCTCAGGCTTCAGAAATACTTTATTAAATTTATCTATTACTAAATGTATGACCCGGACAAACTTACTCATCGTTTTCTTCCTCCTCTGCTACACCATAGCATCAGGGCAATCCAGAATGTTGCCGCCTGAGTTCAGGAACAGCATCACGGGCAATGATCCTTACAAAGAAGCGTGGGTAAGGGTAAACAAACTGCTTCTGGATGGGCTGCCAAAGTCGGCAGAAAAAGTAGTGGATAGTATTTATGAAGATGCACGGCATAATAACCGCCGGTTGTACGCAATAAAGGCGCAACTATATCTGCTCCAGATACACCACGAAACCAGTGAAAAAAGTGATAGTGTATCTATTGCCGAATCGGAGTCATTTGCGGCTATGTCGCCCTTCCCTTACAATGCTATATGGAAAAACATAGAAGCACAGATGTACTGGAATTATTATGCCGAGAACCGCTATGAAATACTGGAGCGGAGCAAGCTGAATAAACCAGGGCCGGATTTCGAATTCTGGGATGCAGCCACATTTTTTGATAAAATAAGTTCCCTTTACATGGAATCGCTCAGGGATACGGCATTGCTCAAATCAATCAACATTACCGACTTCAACCTGATATTGTATAAAGGGAAAAACACGGCAACACTGAGAACGAATCTGTTTGACCTGCTGGCATTCCGTGCTTTGGAATATTTTACCGATGATGAAAAAGACATAGTAAAACCTGCTGAGCAATTCGTAATTAATGATGATGCCTACTTTGGTGATGCATCGGCTTTCGTGAGGCTGAATATCAACGCTACTGACCATTCCCCCCAATGGTTTTCCTTGCAGTTGTACCAGCAGATATTGAGGCTGCATAAGGACGATGCAGGTAAAAGCGCCCTGATAGATGCCGACCTGCAGCGGCTGGAGTATGTGTACCGATACACAACACTCGCCAATAAGGAGGAGCATTATATTGCTGCGCTGTGGCGTATTGTAAAAAAATATCCGGATGACTCCTGCAGCTCAATGGCACTTTATAAAATAGCGGATCTGCTTTATGGGGGGCATGAAAGCTATGATACATACAATGCGGAAGACAGGGTGAAGGATGATAAAAGAGATTTACGAAGGGTCATAGCCATATTAGATTCTGTAATTACCCGGTATCCCTCCAGCCAGGGTAGTGTATGTGCCAGCCAACTGAAAAACAGCATTAGCTCAAAGCAGTTAACCATACGTTGCGAAGAGGTGATACTGCCTGATGAGTACGCGAAGTTATTTGTTTTCTATAAAAACCTGCCACATGCCTGGCTGCGTATTTATCCTGTTTATTTTGGTGATGAACACTATAATGAATATGGCTATCCTACAGAAGACAAAGCATGGTTGTATCGCACTCCTGTTCAGGCATTTGAACTGGATCTGCCCGGTACTGAAGATTTTAAATCGCATAGCACAGAAATTAAACTGGATCCATTGCCGCCGGGAAAGTATATGGTTACAGTAGCTGATCAGGAAGCCTTTTCGATTGGTGAAGTAACCCAGGTGAATGCCCATACTTCATTTACTGCTTCTTCATTAAGTATGGTGCGGAAAACAACTGCCTATGATACTGTAATAGGCTATGTCCTGAACAGGAAAACAGGGTTGCCTGTGCCCGATGCAAAAGTAGCCTACCGCCAGATGGATAAAAAATTGATCAGCCTTACTTCTGGGGCAAATGGTGCTATTGATAATTATATTCCCCAGGATTATTACTTCAATCCTGTAGCCTTCTTTATCACCAAAGGAAGAGATACCCTGAAGCAATCCTATTCAACACCATATTACTCCAGGAGCAGCACCATGAAGGACAGCCAGGTACATTCTGTTTTCTTTACCGACAGGGCCATATATCGCCCTGGCCAGACTCTTTATTTTAAGGGTATGTATGTTTGTTCCAAACTGGATAAACGTGTGAATTATGTATTGCCCTATAGAAAGGCAGTGGTGTTACTGAAAGATGTAAATGGCAGCCTGGTTGATTCGCTTGAATTAACCGCAAATGAATTTGGCTCGTACTCTGGTAAATTTACTATTCCTGAAAATGTGCTGACCGGCACAATGTATATTAGTAACAGATACAGTCCGGATAATAGCCATAGCTTCTCGGTAGAGGAATATAAGCGGCCAAAATTCAGTGCCGCTTTCGAAGAGCTAAAGTCAGATTATAGTTTGAATGATTTGGTAACAGTTAAAGGCAAGGCTACTGCTTATTCCGGAAGTAATATCAGCGGTGCCAAAGTGAAGTATTTTGTACAACGAAAGGCCTCCTATCCTTATTTATGGTGCTATGATTACTATCAACCTCGCCAAACTGAGGATAAACAAATTACACAGGGAATTGTAAAGACAGATGAAAATGGCGATTTCAAAATTGCTTTTAATCTGACACCAGATAGCAGTATAGATGCGAGGTCGCTGCCTGTATTTACTTATGAAGTGAGTGCCGATATTACGGATTTAAACGGGGAGTCGCATAGCGCACATTCCTCAGTTCAGGCAGGCTATGTATCTACCCGCATAGAAGCCGACATACCAGAGAGCCCGCAACTGAATGAACTCGATAGTATAATAATAAAAACTAAAAATCTGAGTGGTGAATTTGTTCAAAAACAATTGCATCTAAAGATATACCCGCTTACTGCGCCTGATAAACCATTAAGAGACAGGCTTTGGCCTGCCCCTGATAAATTCACCATGACCAGGGAGGTATTTAAGAAGTACTTCCCCAATGATATTTATGGAGATGAAGACAAGATGGCGCAATGGCCAAAAGAACAAGCTGTTTATGATGCAACAATAACTACTGTGCCCGATGGGATGGTTGGTCTGCCAACTGGCATCTGGAAACGAAATGGCTGGTATGTGGCGGAGATGGAAACAACCGACCGTAATGGCCAGGTTGTAACTGAAAAAAAATATTTTCAGCTATGGGATAAAACATTGAAAGGTGCAGCCAAATCCCATTTCCTCTTTATTAAGGATTCGGTAGGAAAGAATGCGGTGTATATGCACTTACAGTCTGATTATACCGATAGTTTGTTTGTGCTGCGCCAAACACTGGATATGCAGGAACGGATATTGCTCTCGTGTGAGTATATGGCTAACGGGAGAATGGAAGACCATAAATTCATTGGCAGTCTGGACCATGGTGGCTTTGTGATCAAGTACCTGGCCATAAAGGAGAACAGGTTATATTCCCATGATGTAAGCCTTGATGTGCCCTGGGATAATAAAGAGCTGGATATAAGCTGGGAAACCCATCGCGACAAGCTATTGCCAGGGCAAAAGGAAACTTGGGCCATGAACATAAAGGGGCATAAAAAGGATAAGGTTGCAGCAGAAATGGTTGCCGCTTTGTATGATGCCTCGCTCGATGCCTTGAAGCAGAATGAATGGCATTCAGGTAGCTTTTTCACAAACATTAACGACAACATAAACTGGGACCATAGCCGTTTTTCGCAACTAAGTGAGGGGCGTGGTTATTCTTGGCATGATTATAACACGGTTGGTTATGATAAGGTATATGACCGGATAATTTTTGTGAGCAACTATTTCAGGTATTTTGATGAGCGACCTGATACTCAGGTTATCGAAGATCCTATAACCGGTAGTGAACCTGTCCATTATATTAAGCATGATTATAATGCTGATGCTATGTTTATGAAACCCGGGGTTAAGTTGCAAGAGGCTGTGGTGATGAAGAATGCAGTAGCTGGTGAATCTCCGGCATATAGCTGGTCGGTAGCCAAAGAACCCGAAGTGGTAGTAAGAAAAAATCTTGCCGAGACGGCTTTCTTTTATCCGCAATTGCATACAGATACTGCAGGGAATATCCGAATAGAATTCACCATGCCTGAGGCGCTTACCGAATGGAAACTAAAAGCATTTGCACATACGAGGGATATGGCCACCGGCTACCTGGAGGGGAAAGTAAAGACCCAGAAAGACCTTATGGTTGTGCCGGGCCTGCCTCGTTTTTTAAGGCAAAACGATCGCCTCATTTTATCGGCAAAGATCAGCAACCTGGCCGACCATGAGTTAGCTGGGGTTGCCCATCTGGAAATATTGGATGCTGGTACTTTAAAGCCAGTTAATACACAGTTTAAAGTAACTCAGCCAGATGAGTCCTTCACCGCCAAAGCTGGCAATAGCACAGCCGCCAACTGGGATATACAAGTGCCCGATGGCCTATATGGGCCAGTGGTAATCCGCATTACTGCAAGGGCAGGCAGCTTTACCGATGGGGAAGAGAATACCTTGCCTGTTGTCAGCAACAGGATGTTGGTAACCGAAACCATGCCGGTCTATGTGAATGGTGATGATAAGAAAGTATACCACTTCGATAAACTCGAGCATTCAGATACTTCAAAGACATTGCAGCAACATGCGCTTACGGTTGAGTATACCGGCAATCCGGCATGGTATGCGTTGCAGGCGCTGCCTTACCTCATGGAATTTCCTTACGAATGTGCCGAGCAAACTTTTAACCGGTACTATGCCAATGCTTTGGGGGCACACATTATGAGCCAGAACCCTAAACTGGAAGCGGTATTCACCAAGTGGGAAAAGGATTCTTCAGCCTTATTATCCAACCTTGATAAGAACAGTGAGCTGAAATCAGCCTTGCTGGCCGAAACGCCGTGGGTATTACAGGCTAAAAGCCAGACGGAGCAGCGGCATCAGGTGGGTCTGTTATTCAGCACGCATAGGTTGTCGGGAGCGTTAAAGGCCAATTTGAAAAAATTGGAGGAGATGCACATTTCGGGCAAGGGTTTTGCATGGTTTAAGGGCATGGAATCGGATAGGTACATTAGCCAATACATCCTCACGGGTATGGAGCGCCTGAAGCATATGGGTGTATCCATAAAATCCAGGGAGATGAACAGAATTGAAGAACAGTCAATTCCATGGCTGGATGGAGAGGTTAAAAATGACTATAACTGGCTGATAAAGCATAATGTGGACACAGGTAGTTATCAGACTGATTATTCGGAAGTAGGCTATCTCTATCTGCGCAGCTTTAAAGGCTCCGGACCGGAAGATAGCAATAGGGTAGCTTTTGAATTTTATAAAAACCATGCGGCTAAGTACTGGACAAAGTATAATGCTTATATGCAGGGGATGATAGCCATTTCTTTATGGCGGCTAGGCGATAAACCTACTGCCAGAGCTATTGTGGCCTCATTGCGCGAAAATGCACATCACAGCGATGAGATGGGTATGTACTGGATGCAGCGGGGAGATGGCTTTTATTGGTATCAGGCGCCCATAGAGGCCCAGTCATTGTTGATTGAGTGTTTTAGTGAAATTACCGGCGATGTGGCAAGTGTTGATGCCATGAAACTCTGGCTGCTCAAGCAAAAGCAAACACAGAGCTGGCCAACCACAACAGCAACGGCTGATGCCTGCTATGCTTTATTGCTCAGCGGCACTAAATGGTTGGAGCATGAGCCGCAGGTTAATATTCAATTGGGCGATCAGGTAATAAATTCAGATCAGCTAAAGAAAGAAGCAGGTACTGGGTATTTTAAGGTAAGGTATGATGCACAGCAAGTGCAGCCGCAAATGGGGAACATTCATATCTCGGTTACCGGCAACGATAGGGGTACCTCATGGGGCGGTGTTTACTGGCAGTACTTTGAAGATATGGATAAGATAACCTCTGCCGCAACTCCATTGGTTTTGAAGAAAGAATTACTAAAAGAGACGAGTAGCAGCAAGGGGCCAGTACTGGAAAAGATCACCAAAAAGAATCCTTTGCATGTTGGGGATAAAGTTAGGGTGCGCATCGAGCTTACCGCAGACCGCAATATGGAGTATGTGCACCTTAAAGATATGCGGGCAGCTTGTTTCGAGCCGGTGGACGTTATCAGCAGTTTCCAGTACAGGTTTGGTTTAGGGTTTTACCAGAGCACAAAGGATGTTGCTACCAACTTTTTCTTCAACTATCTTTCTAAAGGGAAATATGTTTTTGAATACACCGTATTTGTAACAACCAGCGGTGATTTCTCCAATGGTATTTCTACCATACAGTGTATGTATGCTCCTGAGTTTAGCAGCCACTCAGAGGGGATTTCAGTGCATGTAGAATAGTTTCATAAACAAAAGTGCCACATGCGAATGATGTGGCAATAAAGTGAATAGTGAAATTCAATAGAGGTTATTTTAAGAACCTGCCAGAAGAACCTGCCATGCTTCGTTTATTTTGCCAGCTTCAAGGAGTTCTCTGGCATACTGATGCAGTAAAGTAATTTTTGCATTCTCATCATGAGTTTCTGATCGGAGAATAAAAGTTAGCCGGTCGTCATAAAATTGTTCACTGACAACAGGTATACTGGTGCAATTGCCCAATAGCCCCAGGTTGTTGCCGGTAAGCGTATGGCTGTGCCTGATGAATTCGGGTAATGCATCTACCCCGATACCCAGGTCACTGTTTGGTTTAGGGACTTCGAATAAGGCGTTGCCTGATGCCCTGCAATAATAGTCGGCGCCCATGCGTGCTACCAGGTCTATTTTGTTGGGGTCTATACGACCTTGTGCATCGAGCACCGCATCATCAATATGCATGCAAACCACCTCGCAAATAATAAGATTGGCAGCACCGCCTTCTTTCCCGGTTTCGATTACCTGAAGCACTTTGCATTCCAACTGCACAGGCGATTCCTTAACCCGCATTGGTTTAACAATGTCGGACGGAACTGGTGTAAATCCTGCCTTTACAAATTCATCTGTGCCTTTGGGATATTCGCAACTGCTGAGGCTCATCTGTTGCACAATGGAATAGTTAACAACATTGATCACCACTTCCATTGTTTCATACACATTCTCCAGGGTATGCTTAATGGTATTATCTCTTACCCTGCGTGCAGGAGAAAAAATAAGGATCGGAGGTTTACTGCCGAATACATTGAAGAAGCTGAATGGAGAGAGGTTGGAAACCCCGTTGTTATCTATTGTGCTGGCAAAACATATTGGCCTGGGAGCAATAGACCCAAGCAGATAAGAATGAAATAATGCGGTTTTTATCTCTCCGGGAATTATTTTCATGACATGGCTATTTAACTTATAAAAATCAAAAGTTGGCAGTCACTGCTGCTGATGACTGCCAACTAATTTAGTTTCTGCTTATTACCGAATTTCAAAATTGGATAAGGATACAAATTCACTCACCCTGTTGTCAATATCAACGGCGGTAAGCTCCTTAAGTCTTGTCGGGCCGAATTTCTCAACACAATAGGAAGCCATAGCGCTGCCTATTATTACTGCGGCCTTCATGCTTTCGAATGATATGTCGTTGATGCGGGCCAGGTAACCAATGAATCCGCCAGCGAAAGTATCGCCTGCGCCGGTTGGGTCGAAAACGTCTTCAAGCGGAAGTGCGGGGGCTGAAAATATTTTGTCGCCATAAAATAAAAGTGCACCATGCTCCCCTTTCTTAATGATGAGGAATTTTGGTCCCATCGCCTGGATCTTTTTAGCGGCCTTTACAATTGAATGCTCACCACTAAGCTGACGGGCTTCACTGTCGTTTACCATAAGCAAATCTACCATGCCCAGCGCTTTCTGCAACTCATCCATAGCGATATCCATCCAGAAATTCATCGTGTCCATTATGATGAGTTTAGGACGGTTTTTCATTTGGTTCAGCACGCTGATCTGAACAGCAGGGGCAAGGTTCCCCAGCATTACATATTCGCTGTCCTGGTAAGAGTCTGGTATCTTTGGGTCAAACTGAGCCAATACATTCAGGTCGGTAACCAATGTATCGCGGGTATTCATATCAAGGTGATACCGGCCACTCCAGAAAAAGCTTTTGCCATCTTTCACAACTTCTACACCTTCAAAGGCAACGCCTCTTTCTTTTAAAGCATCAATTTCCGCTTCAGGGAAATCGCCACCCACAATAGAGACCTGCTTGATGGGTTTGGTAAAATTGGATGCAGCCCATGCTGCGTATGTGGCTGAACCGCCTATTATGCGGTCAACTTTGCCAAATGGAGTTTCTAAGGCATCAAAAGCCATAGTACCAACTATCAGTAACGACATATTTAAATGAAATTTGCTGCAAATGTAAGGTTACAAAATCATAATTCCTTGACCAGATGCAATATGACTTAGGGTAGCTTCAGGTATTGCTTAATTGTAGTTATCCCTGTTGGCGCCGGCTAAGAGGCCCTTTATTTCACGATAGCAGGTTACATTATACCAGAATGCTATAATGATTGCGCCCCCCATAAGTAGTGTCTGATTGCGGTGTAAGAAGGGAATATCTGTTTCGTTGATGCCAAAATCTTTCTCTGAAAAATGACTTTCTATAAAAAAGAAAGCAGCCATGTAGCATACGTTGACAATAAGGTAAGCCAGGCGCTGGCCTTTTAGCAACTTTGGATCATTGAGGAATAAATTGAATAATGCACTCACGGTTTGCCATCCAATGAGGAAAAGCAATACTGCTCTATAGGAAGGGCCGTTGGCTTCGGCATCGAGGCAATATAAAAAGTAAACAAAAACCAGGCATTGTACAATAGG
>CAIUZK010000087.1 GCA_903903635.1 uncultured Bacteroidota bacterium | reverse complement strand
TAATGAAGAATGAAACAGAGGCATGGCAAAATCATAGGAACAACAGGGAAGCCAAAATCAATTGGCAATTTACTTGCGATGATGCCAGGATAAAACTTTTGAGACTTTATCCGTCAATTTATGAGTGACATGACACTAGTTTAAATACTTTGTTTCTGCATGCGACAAATGCTGCTGACAGTTTAGAATCGGTGCTTTATATGCAACTATTACAATACCCACTGAATTTCGGTATAAATATAGCGCCACATGGTTGCTTAACACCAGATTTTTCTGATAGCGGAAATGTAGCACAGCTATTACCAACATTTGCTATTAATAATAACAACTTTAGTAATGTTGCAGTTTCTGTTCACATGCCTTTAAGGCAAAATGATATGGCAATGCATAATATTTACAATGATTGTTATTACATGGGCTCCGGTTGCGGAATAATAAAAGCATCCTTACGCCATACAGCTACTGGTAAATTAAGGGTTTTACAATTGCAACGTTATAAAATTGTAAAGTAAGGCCTGAAAGTTATTGCTACTCCTAATTGAGATTGTTTTTGCACTTCGATTACCTGAAACGCTTATAGTACACCAGCAAAAAGAAGCTAAAAAGCCCATCCAACAGGAACATATTGCTCCTGTATTCTACTGGTAATTTACCATTCCGAATAGCCAGGTAAATGGAGGTATCAATTAAGGTAAGCAGAAAATAACCGGATGCTCCCCATTTCCTGAAATCACAAGCAGCAATCCAGAAGAAAGTATAACCAATCATCCATAATACTTCAAGCAAGGCCACATCGGGAAAATGCAGGTATCTGTCGGACCAGATGGTCCATACCAGCATAAGGAAATGAAAAAGGCCAACCAGTGGAAACAATACCGGGGGCTTCTGCACAATATCTATAACCAATTCCTTGAAACTGCGCAATTTAATGGATGTTTTAAGCCTGTTTACTCTAAATAATCTTATACCTATTGCCGATATGCAGTAACTATGTTACCTTGAAAATAACTCCTAAATAATATATGAATACTACCCTTTGCTAAAAGCATTGAGGATATCATACTTGGTAAGAATACTGTATTGCCCGCTTTCATCCCTGGTAAGTACCGCGCCATTGTCTTTATTGATGTAGTGTGTAAGGCGTTCGAGCGGGGTGTCCATATCCACAACCGGCAATGGTTTATCCATAACATCAGCTACCAACTGGTCTCTTACATCAGTTTCCTCAATCAGCTTTTTGAACAGGCTGGCTTGAGATACACTGCCGGTAAGTTCCATATCCATCATTACAGGAATATGCTCTATGTCATATTTCTTCATGAGGGCCAATGCATCCATAACCTTGCTGTTCTCGTCAATGGTTACCAAACGGCGCCTGCCCAATCCGCCAATCAGGTCACGCACAGTATCTACCTCAAGGAAGCCACGGTCCAGCATCCATTCGTCATTATATATTTTGGCTACATAACGGCTGCCATGATCATGAAAAATCACTACCACCAGGTCGTCTTTTTTCAACTTATCTTTCAACTGCCTCAATCCGGCAACTACCGATCCTCCAGAATAACCAACAAAAATGCCTTCTTCGCGTGTTATCCGGCGAGCCATAATGGCGCCGTCCTTATCGCTTACTTTTTCGAAATGATCGAGCGCTTCACGAACGTAATTTTGCGGAAGGAAATCTTCACCAAAGCCCTCTGAAATATAAGGGTGAACCTCGCCCATGTCCAGCTCACCTGTATCAAACCATTTTTTTAAGAGGCTGCCATAAGTATCGATTGCCCACACCTGGATATTCGGATTCTTCTCTTTCAGGTACATGCCTGTGCCTACAATAGTGCCACCTGTGCCGGCTGCCACCACCAGGTGGGTAATCTTACCTTCAGTTTGTTCCCATATTTCAGGACCTGTTTGCTCATAATGCGCCTGACGGTTGGCCAGATTATCATATTGATTCACATACCAGCTATTGGGAATCTCCCTTTGCAGGCGACGGGCTACCTGGTAATAACTGCGGGGATCTTCAGGGTCTACATTGGTGGGGCAAACAATAACCTCGGCGCCATGAGCCTTAAGTATATCGGCTTTTTCCTTACTTTGTTTGTCGGTAGTGGCAAAAATACATTTGTAACCCTTTATGATAGCTGCCAGAGCAAGGCCCATGCCTGTATTGCCACTTGTACCTTCAATGATGGTGCCGCCTGGCTTTATTTTTCCTTCCTTTTCAGCTACCTCAAGCATTTTAAGCGCCATACGGTCCTTAATGCTGTTGCCTGGATTAAAGGTTTCAACTTTTGCATATACTTTACATGGCAAATCTGCCACAACACGGTTCAATCTTACAAGGGGAGTATTGCCTATTGTCTGAAGTATATTATCATAAACGCGATCAGCCATAAATATCCTGTTATTTGAGGCTGCGAAGGTAAAAAATTATAGGCACATAGCTTATGACAAAGCTCATCTAATTCGGGAGAAAAGAACCGGGTAACAAATTTCAGCTACGATTCAGATAAAACAGGAGATTACATGTTGCCATAAATGGTTGACAAAATCACTAATTTGCTATTTCGAGAAAAAGATCTGATCAATACCCTGATCCATTTTACTCGGGGTGGCAGGCACCGCAGTTCCATTTACGTTTACAGAAACTATAGCATTATAACACATGTAGTATTTTAAGTCACTTAACCCTGTTGATATTGTTTGGGTATAATTCCCAGCTAATTTAATTCCGGAGAAACTGTAAGTTTTTCCAGTTGAAACCAGTTTAATTTTAAAATCGTTTTGACCATCCATTAGTGCCACATTAAAAGTATCTCCACTAGTTTTTGTAGTATGCATCTGAAATGCCGAATCCAGTACAGTGTCAAAATTACCATTTGGGGCATACTTATAGATAACTGTAGTATCACTGAAATCGCTTGTAGTAAAACCAGTGCCATAGACATATAGCTGTGGTACAGAGCAGGTAATTGTTTTTTGGCGGCATGATCCGAGCAATACAATTGCAACTAAAAAGCTTAAAATTGTTCTGTTTCTCATAAAGGTTCAATTGGGTATTTATTGAATACAAAAATAAGTATTCCTTTTCTGGTTGTGCTTGTTGTCGTACAAAAAATATGCCAAATTTAAAATGCTATACTTTATTATTATTCAGCAGTTAGTGAATGAATAAAAATATTTTTAGATTTTGAAAATTGCCCATTGAACACAAACCATTGATTAAACCAGCCAATTGATTAATTGCTATTCCGTGGCTCTGTTACTTTCTTCGACTTATCTTCTTTTACAGTTTGTTTGGTTTTATCGCCATAATCGGCATAAAGCTTATCGTAAGCCTGTTCTGCTTTTTTGATATCATCATTCAATATCTGGATAATATCCAGTTGCAGGTTGGTAGGTTTGCACTCCTGGCTGCAAATGGCAACATAGTCGTCGGTAATATTTTCCCTCAGTTTCTTTTCATCGGCAAAAATAGATTTGTGCTTGCTGGCTAGAAGCGTATTCCTTAATTCCTCCAGTTTGACATTGTAGTCTTTCAATAGTTTTTTGGTCTGGGGTCTTTTCACCGAATCCTGGTTATCTTTTATCATTCTTTGTTCCGCATTGATCTTATCTACCAGAGCAGCCAGTTCTTCATGCAGATGGTACAATTGCAAAGCTGCTGTGTATTGAGTTTTGCGATCATCCTCCGAAAAAAGTTTATTGTCATTATCGTGCACAAGCACCAGTTTATTGATATACACTTTATCTCCAACCAATAATTTAACCGTATAAGTGCCCGGCATGACCAATGGGGCAACAAACCCGGAAATATCCATCTTTGTTCCGCCACTGGCAGTTTTAGGGGGTGTCATTCTCTGGTTCCAGTATACTTTATTGATCCCTTTGCGTTTGCTACCGGGTATACTTTGTACCAATTTGCCCGCGGCATCATAAATCTCCATTTTTACATCCTTAGTGGGCCGGTCTTTCATGTAGTATTCAATAGGTTGAATGTCGTCTGGATTGCCTCCAGACCATCCGCCACTCACGGGTGAACCGCCGCCACCATATTTTCCGGTAGTAATGGGTAATGGTTTGCTATCGAACAAGACTACTTCATTATTCACCACCTCTTTTGAAAGGCTTCGTATAGGCGAAATGTCATTTATGACCATGATACCCCGGCCATGGGTAGCAATAACCAGGTCGTTTGTTTGTGGCTGTATGGCTATATCCCTTACCATGCAATAATCAGGAATGTGGTTTTTCATCCTGAACCATGAATTTCCTCCATCGATTGAAGCAAACATACCTCGCTCAGTACCCAGGAACAGCAGATTTTTATTTATTGGGTCCTCCTTTATTTTATGCGCAAAACCGGTAAATTCATCACTTTTGAGCCTGGTCCAGGATTTACCCAGATCGGTAGATTTGGCCAGGTAGGTGTTCATATCACCATACATATGGTTGTCGAAAGTGGCATACACTGTATTCCTGTCAAATTTAGATGGCTCAATACTACTTACCCATGTTTGTGCAGGAATTCCAGCCGCTTCATAATTTTTCGAGACATTATTCCATGATTTGCCACCATCTGTAACTACCTGCAGATTGCCATCGTCGGTTCCGGCCCAAATAAGATTTTCATCAAGAGGAGATTCAGCTACGGTGAATATGGTGCAATGGTTTTCTGCCGAAGTATTGTCTTCACTCAGTCCGCCGGATTCTTCCTGTTGCTGTTTCTTTTTATCATTGGTAGTCAGATCGGGTGATATTTTCTGCCAGTTTCTGCCCTGGTCGGTAGTTTTATACAGGTACTGGGCTGCAGTATATAAATTATGGTGATTGGCCTGACCGGTAACTATTGGTGTATTCCAGTTCCAGCGCAACTTTTCATCATTTTTGCCGGCTTTGGGTGTAATATCAGTTGATTTGAATGTTGTCAGATCTATGCGGCCCATATTGCCACCCTGAGATTCGGCATAGGCAATATTGTTATCGGTAAGGTCGGGCTGAACCCAAAAACCATCGCCGCCAAACATATCCTGCCAACTGGAATTGGTAACGCCTCCGGGAGCTGCGGATGGAGCTACCCAACTTCCATTGTCCTGCAAACCGCCATACATGCGGTAAGGGGTATTGTTATCGCAGGCCACATGGTAAAACTGCCCAACCGGCAGATTGTATACAAACATCCAGGTAACGCCACGGTCCAGACTGAAGTAAACACCACCATCGGTACCCAGGTACATCTGGTTGGTATAATTCGGGTTGATCCATAGGGCATGATGGTCGCTGTGCACCCATCCGCCATCATAAGATGCATCGGTAAATGAATAGCCTCCATCATCAGAGTAGGAAAATCCGAAGCCTGGCCGGTAAACACGTTTTGGCTCTTTAGGATCAATAACCAGGCAACTGAAATAAAACGGACGGGATACTACATTGGTAGTGGCACTTTGCGACTTCCAGGTTTCGCCGCCATCCGATGAAATATATAGGCCGGTTTCTTTTGATTCAACAATCGCAATCATGTTTTTAGGAGAACCAGGCGCCAGGGTAAGTGCAATACGTCCGAAAGGTTTTTCGGGTAGTCCGTTTTTTAGCTCCCTCCATGTCTTTCCGCCATCAAGGCTTTTATACATACCACTGTTTTTGCCTCCCGAATTAAACGTATAAGGTAGGCGACGAAATTCCCACATGGTAGCATATACTATATTGGGATCTGTAAGGTCAACCGCAATGTCTGCACAACCGGTTTTCTCGTTAATGTAAAAAATGTTGGTCCAGGTATCACCGCCATCGGTTGATTTGTAAACGCCACGATGTTTACTATCGCGCCAGAGTGGCCCAGGTGCTGCGGCATAAATAGTACCTGGATTCTTAGGGTCAATGATGATTTTGGCAATATGCTCGGTGCTATCCATCCCTACTTTAACCCAGTTATCACCGGCATCTGTGCTTTTATACATACCGTCGCCTATGGAAACAGTATTGCGCATATTACTCTCTCCGGTTCCGGCAAATATTACTTCAGGTTTGGTTTGGTCTATCGCAAGGGCGCCAATGCTCATACAGTATTTGTCGAATATAGGCTTGAAAGATGCCCCGGCATTGGTGCTTTTCCATATACCGCCACCGGCAGTGCCAACATACAAAGTCTTGTTATCGTTAACTACTCCTGTAATAGCAGTGATCCTGCCACTCATGGTTCCAGGCCCAAGCCACCGGGCTTCCAATGCGCCAAAAGTATAAGAGTTAACTTTCGTTTGTGCCGGTAAATTACCAGCCAATAGAATTGCGATAAAAAACGAAATAGTTTTTTTCATTTCTTGGTAATTAAAACCAGATTAAAAATGGAGGGCCTGTTACTACTTAACTTACATTTTGGGTTTGAAGAAATCTTCAGGTATTTGTTTGTTTACAACCACTGTCTTAATGGTCATTGGGCCATTGCCGTTATCCATCGACATAGGGTAAACAATCCCTTCAGGGAGTTTCTGGAAATTGCCCATATTTGATGTTACTTCCATTTCTTTTCCTTCGGCTTTGATCTTGGTTACCGAACGGATATGGTAGTAATTAGTGGCATCAATGTATATGGTTTCTTCCTTGCCTGATTTATAAACAGCCTTCAATTTAAAGCATTCTGATCCTTCTACTTCATCCTTTCCAAGGAAAGTTAGTTTTATACCTTTAGCCTGATAATCGATCAATGGCCCCTGGGCATCCAGTTGGTCCTGCGATTGTTTTACAGATTCTTCAGGCATTGCCTCGGGCTTTGTCTGGCCGGCAAATGGTGTAAATACCCAACCTTCTTTATCAGTAATAATTGACCAGCCGGTCATTCCGCTAAATGTGTAATCAACTTTTAGACCTTTGCCGGTTACTATGGTCATATTGATTGGGATTTCAGCTCCGTTTGCCGACATTACTGCAGTCATGGTCAGGGAGTTTACCTTTTTCCATGCATCCATACCGCCCATGGCAGTAACGTGTTTTTGTACTATTTCATCTGCTGTTTGGGCTATCGTGGTTATAGCGCCAACAAATAACATTGCAATGGCAAGAATCGAAATTTTAAGTTGTTTCATCCTGTTTGGTTTAATTGATTAATAGTTTGATTTAGGTGTTGTTATTTATTTTGTATCAGGTTGCAAGTTATAAAATATTCTATTCATAGAAAGGGGATTTGAGGGTGATATTTAAAATGGAAAGACCTGGCAGATAATTGAACTGAGTTTTATAATTTTGATTTATGGCAGGTCGCATATACTGTATTGCATTTTTCTTGATTATCATTAACTGGATATCATGCAAGGCGCCTGAAGCTACTCCTCAGCAGAAGCTGACTTTTCTTTCTTTCTTAAGTGCAGGTATAAATGGACTGGATCATCTGCTTACCGACTTTACCGATCAATTAAGTAGTGCCATGTATGATGTTGAAAATAAGCAAGATGTGGTGAACCCTAAAGTGGCAGATTCCTTAAAAAACAAGTCCAGATATATTGTTATGTATTTAAAGGAAAGGCTTGGGATAATAGATACATTGGTGGATGCCGATGGCTCTTTTGAACTTAAAGACAGATGCAAAAAATATTTTGAGCATACCATCGCAGTAATAAAAAATGAAACAACTATTCTTACTCATTATTTAAGATCCGGTGGCAGAAGTACCAGCTACGATGAGGCTCATGAAAATCTGTCAATTATGAATAATCTGGTTGAGGAGTCTCAAAGCATACATGAAGACCTTCGTAAATTTCAGATAAGAAACAGAATATCTAATGACGAACTAACAGAGTCTGAGCAGCACTATTAGCATACTCAATGCTTAGGAACGATGGCAAAATAACTCCCCCATCTTACTCGTTCTATTCCATTTTTATTTCGTTGCAAAAGTCTTTAAATAATTCATTATTCTCAGATTTTACGCCTCATAAAACATGCCTTCGCTAAAGCTATGGCAGTTAATAAAAGAAATATAACTTCGCAATATGGTGGAATTTATTTCGTCAACGTTCCTTACCGGGTATCTTAGGCTTTTGGGTTTCCTGAACCTGCATTATGCTGTTGTGTGCCTGCTGCACTTTTCTAATCAAGGCAGTATCTGCTTTCGGCATAGGTTTTATCGGTGTATTTACCGATGATGCTGCCTGCATTTTGGTAACTGTTGTTGTGAGTTTTGTATAAACACTATCCAGATTGTCGGGATGTGATTTATACCAGTTCAGGCTTTGGGAAAACTGTTCGGGAGTAATATTGTAGTGTTCAAAAATCAGTTTATAATAAACGGCAAGCGAGTCGTAATTTTTAGCGCCAACCTTGTGTGTACAGTCTTTCAGCATGGTGCTGTATGACTCTGCCAGATTTACATCCTGCAGAACCAGTTCCATTAATTTGGGCGACAAATGATCTCCCGAAACACCCGATTTGTTTTTACAGGCTACAAACAATACTATGGCTAGAAACGCAATTGAAAACCTCATTAATAATTATGCAATATTTTAAATTTTATTCAATCCTGGCTATTCTAAGCAGCCTTCTAATTTTCGAAGCCTCAGTTTTTCATTAAACTTTCTCAATCACTCGCATCCCCACATTGTCGCATTTTTACATTTCCACATTATCGCATTGCCGTATTAGCACATTGAAAAATTACCTGTAACTATTATACTTCGACGCATTAGGTACATCCATAGCAGTTAGTAGGGTAATATACTGCGGGCGTTCGTTTTTTGGAGCCTGGGAAAGCAGATGCAAAATCTCGTCTGATTTAGCATTGAATAAGAATTGCAACAAAATGGAGTTGGGGTTTTCCCTGCTGACGTTGTACAATTTCTTCAGATTAACCAGGATACGGGTCCTTGATTCGTTAGGTTTGATATACATGCTATCCAGGCCCTCCCTATGCATATTATACCAGAAACTACGCACTTCGTCGAAACGGTTATTTAAAACCTGGTCAACGATCCAGTAGCGGTTTCGGGTATTTTCAACTGCTTTCCACCCGGTGATGCTTTTGCCTTCAGGAGCATTGGAAACAACATTCTGGGCTTTTTTGAAGTAAGCAGTTCCTCCTTCGGGTGCAAAACTATCGTAATCAAATCCCAGTACCATGTAGGCATAATAGGCCAGAACTGCTGTAATATTTGCCGACATGGCATCAGTTCCGGAAACCTGGTTATCATCGAAACGCAGTGTGTTGAATTCTGTAAAATGAAAAACAACTTCTTTATCTATATAATTCACCAATGTGCTTGAATACCCTGAATTAAATACCGGTCTTGTGGCCTGAATGCTCATGGTTGCACTATAGCTTTCCTTGTCTCCACCCACATTGTTTCCTGTCAGGTTTATCAGGATGTTCATGTCGATTCTTTCGGAAGGCGAAAATTCATCAGTGGTCCATTTCCTGTTATTGAAAAAATCATTCAGCCCTTTCTGCATGGTGGTAAATACCGTCGGCTCAATACCTGCAATTTTATCATGCATCAGGGTGATCTTGGCATTGAATTCCTGGGCCAGGCTAATGGAACTGGCTGCACATAGGGTAATTATTGTATTAAACAGTTTCCGTAGCATATCTTAATTTTATTATTTGTTCGGTAATAGCTCCAGCAACTTCTTTCTTGGTCATCAGCGGGAATGGTATTTTTTCACCGTTCCGCATCAGCAATATTACTTTATTGGTATCATGTCCGAAACCCGCTCCTGTATCAGAAAGTGAATTCAAAACAATCATATCTGCATTTTTTGACTCTAGTTTTAACTGCGCATTTTCCAGTTCATTATTTGTTTCCAATGCAAACCCTACTAACGTTTGTCCTGGTACTTTTATTTTACCAAGAGCAGCCAGTATATCTTTATTTTTTGTGAGTAGCAGGTTTAAATCACCATCCTGCTTTTTTATTTTCACTTCCGAACGCATGGCTGGCTTGTAGTCGGCCACTGCAGCGGTAAGTACAGCCAACTGACAATCATTAAATACCGCCATAGAAGCATTATACATCTCATCTCCGGTTTCGACCTTTATGGTAGTAATTCCTTTATGGCTGGTTTGTTCATGTGTCGGGCCAAGTACCAATGTAACCAAAGCTCCTTTTTCAGCAAGGGCTTCGGCTATTGCTATGCCCATTTTGCCGGTAGAGAAATTACCAATAAACCTTACAGGATCTATTCGTTCAAAGGTTGGCCCGGCAGTAACAAGAGCATTTATTCCGGCAAGTGGTTTATGATCATCAGAGAAATAGGAAGATAAATATTTTATAATATCTTCGGGCTCGGCCATTCTTCCTTCTCCCACCAATCCGCTGGCCAGTTCTCCATGAGCAACCGGGATAATTTTGTTGTTATAAGACTTTACTTTAGCAATATTAGCCTTAGTGGCCGGATGAATCCACATGTCCTCATCCATAGCAGGAGCAATAAAAACCGGACACCTGGCTGAGAGGTAAACAGCCGCTAACAGATTATCGCACAATCCGCCAGCCAGTTTTGCAAGTGTATTGGCGCTACATGGGGCAATAACCATAGCATCGGCCCACAGTCCCAATTCTACATGATTATTCCAGTTTGCTCCATCACTTACACTGGCTAAAACCGGGTGTTTGCTTACAGTAGAAAGAGACAAAGCACTAACAAAATGAGCTGCGGCATCAGTAATCACTACCCTGACATCTGCGCCTGCTTTTATAAGCAACCGCACGAGGTGGGGTGTTTTGTAGGCGGCAATACTGCCCGTAATGCCCAGTACTATTTTCTTTCCTTTAATAGACATGATTTTGAAAACTAATGCAAATTAAGCATAAAAGTTAAAATGGCGGTCAGGAGAAAGGTTAAAAACCTTGCGACCGAAGAAGGAATCATTTGCAGGTAACAATTACCAATAATCCAAGGCATGATTTTCAAAAAGGTAAATTGATATTACATTTGCGCTCCCGCTATGCTGTCGTACCGTATTTTATTATTGCCGTTTATTTATTTTCTGTTCTTTTGTACAGCCGGTGCACAGGAAGCATACCCTGATGCCGGAGGTTTCGGCGTTGAGGGTAATTTTCTGACCGGTAAGATTATCAGGCATTCCAGGAAGTTTACTGCACCAATTCCTGCATTCTCCAATGCTTTTGATGCCAATTTTTCCTGGAAAACATACGGTAAAAAAGAATGGCACCAACGTTGCAATTTTCCTGTAGTTGGCTTTGGTATCACGTACACCGATTATGGCAATAATACTATTTTCGGTCGTTGCCTTGGCGTTTATCCCAACCTGCAGTTTACATTTCTGAAACGGGAACGAATGGAATGGACTTTCCGTTTGGGCAATGGTATAAGTTATGTGACCCGGAAATACCGGAAAACCTATCCGGTAGATACCCTTAATACGGCTATTGGTACCAATATTAATGACTTTGCTATTTTTGTTACAGACCTCCGCTGGCACCTTGATGAGCACTGGCATATGCAGTTCGGGGCCAATTTCACCCATATTTCCAATACCGATGTTTATCAGCCTAATCTGGGTATTAATATGGCCGGTATACATGTTGGGGTGCAGTACTTTCCGGAAACGTGTAAACCGAAACCAATTATTAAAGAACTTCCTGATCTCAAAAACCGCTGGCTGGTTCAGGGCAGGGTAGGTGTTGCGTTTAATGAAGCCAGGGCAAAAGATAGTATGGTCATGCCCAGCTACATCACCTCTTTATATGTCAGCAGGCGGTGGCATAATATCAATAAAATGTACTTCGGGATAGACTATGCATATCATAGTGATGTTTATGCTTTCCTGAAAAATTATGGAGTAGATTACGGTCATGAGATGGGGCATTCGTGGGATGGAGCGTTTTTTGCAGGTAACGAATTTATTGTAGGTCGTTTCGGTATTATGGGCCAGATAGGTGTATATTATCATCAGACCTTCCTTAAGTTTGACCCGGTTTATGAAAAAATAGGGACCAATTTTTATATCCTGAGGCAGGAACATGGACCTGTAAAAGAGTTGTTTTTGTCGGCAATGCTGCTCACCCATGAGATTGTAGCTCAGTATGGAGAAGTGGGTGTTGGGTTTGGTTTATAAGTAATGTAAGAACGGAAGCTTTAGAGTATGTAAATTATAGGTCGACATGTAATTGTTTTTTAATTTTCAAACTCCACCTCATACTCTTTGTTGTGAAAATCTATGTATTGCTGATCAATATTTTGATAATTAGTTACTACTCAGGAGAGGGATAAATTTTCTAAAGCTACAAGTGCCTGAAAAACATTCTGAGAGTTTTTGATAGTCGTATCAATGACCGATTGTACAGATTAAACTATTTTTTTGAAATAGTCGGACGGTAGTGCTTCCGAAGTTAAAGCAGGAGCTGCTTCCCGATGGAATGATATGGGTGTCCTGGCCCAGGAAAACTTCTAAAGTGCCTACGGATGTCAATGAGAACCTGATCCGGGAATTGGCATTAAGATTAAGTATAGGTCTTGTAGATATAAAAGTTTGTGCGGTTGATGAAATCTGGTCGGGATTAAAGCTGGTAATTCCGGTGAAGGATAGAAAATGATGAATTGTGGTTAAGCGCATCAGATTTTCTTTTCAAACATTCTGCTAAAACATTACCTTTGGCTACATCATTTTATCAGTAAAATACAATGAAGAAAAATATTGCTTTGCTGGCAGGCGGCTATTCGGGGGAATTTGTAATTTCCATACAAACTGCTGAAACTATTCAAAATAGCCTTGACAGTGACCTATATAACGTTTACAAGATTATTGTTACCAGGGCAGAATGGTATTATGAACAAGGGGCAACCAAGGTTCAGGTAGACAAAAATGATTTTTCATTACCATTGGAAACAGGGAAAATCACCTTCGACTGTGTCTTTATCGCAATACATGGTTCACCAGGAGAGGATGGTCGCATACAGGGATATTTAGACATGATAAATATACCATATACCACATGCAACTCAATTGTCTCAGCACTTACATTTAATAAAAGCTATTGCAATAAAGTAGTCAAAGCTTTCAATGTTGTAAATATTGCCAATTCGGTTCATCTGATTAAAGGAGAACCCTATTCTATGGGGGCTGTACTTGATGAATTGAAGTTGCCTGTTTTTGTAAAGCCCAATGAAAGTGGCAGCAGCCTGGGTATCAGTAAGGTGAAAGCAGTAGAGAATCTGCTTCCAGCAATTGAAAAAGCATTTAAGGAAGATACTCAGGTATTGATTGAAGAATTTATTGAAGGCAGGGAACTGACAATAGGCGTTTATAAAGCAGGCGGTTATCTGAGGGCGCTGCCGGCTACAGAAATTGTAAGTAAGAACGAGTTTTTTGATTATGAGGCCAAGTATACTCCAGGCGTAACAAGCGAAATTACTCCCGCCCCTATTGATAACCAGCTTAGGGAGCAGCTTGAGAATAAGGCTATGTATATTTACAGGCATCTGAATTGCCGTGGTATCGTAAGAATGGATTTCATTTTGCAGCGCACTACAAATAAATTGTTTTTCCTGGAAGTAAATTCAATGCCTGGACAAAGTGAAAACAGTATTGTGCCGCAACAGGTAAGGGCCTCAGGTCGGTCGCTAAAGGATTTTTATTGCGAAATTCTGGAGGATTGCATGAAATCTCATAACTCATAATTGCCTGAATTGATTAGCAACACCAATTTATGAAACTAAACATTAGGAGGTCATTTTTATTGAATCTGGGCATAATTCTTACGTTATGCCTGCTTCTGTATATCGCATTTTTTGCCACACTTCATTGCGTTACCAGGCATGGTGAGGAATTGAAGATTCCGGATGTAAGGGGGAAGGATATGAATACAGCAATAAATCTGCTGAAAAGTATGCATTTTGATGTGTTTGTGGACTCGACTTATGAGCCGGAAATAAAGCCATTGGCAGTATTGAAGCAGGTACCGGATACCGGCTCTATTGTAAAGCAGGGTAGAACAGTTTTTCTTACAGTAAACATGATCACTCCGCCACATATTCCAATGCCGGCTTTAATTAACCTGTCATTCCGTAGTGCTGAAATGTTGTTGAAAAATAACAAATTAAAACTTGGTGACACGACCTACAAACCTGATTTTGCTTCCGGCGCGGTATTGGAGCAATTGTATAACGGACAACCAATAAAACCGGGTGAAACAATTGCTCAGGGCAGCAAAATAAGCCTGATTATAGGTGATGGGTTTGGTAATACGACTTTCCCGGTGCCTGAAGTGACAGAATTAAGCGTGGGAGATGCCATAACTATTTTAACCAACTGGAATCTGCAATATAATCTGGTGCCGTTTGATGCTCAGACACAGATTGCAGATACAGAGAGTGCAAATGTTGTTGACCAGTTTCCTACGCCTATGAATGCCGATGGAACAAGGAATACAATAAAGGCAGGTGCAATTGTAGATTTGAAGATCAGATAATGCCCTGCTATTTTTTAAACGGTGACTGATACAATACTTCGTACCATTTTTCCGTTAATTAAGATTAAAGTTTTGAGAAAAGTGAAACTTACCATAGCTGTAAAATATATTATATCGATTTTTATTGCTGTTTTCCCGGCTGTTATAGTTTCAGCTCAGGAAGAGATAGGTCCGATTATGTGGAATCCTTTTGTTAACAACGGATCAGATTTATTAACAACTCCACGGAAAGCTTCTAAAAAAACAACTATATCATTACCTCTTCCATTCTTTGAAGATTTTACAGGAAACAGCCCGGTTCCAGATTCCGCCAAGTGGGTGGATTTTATGGTTTACATAAATAACACCATGGCTGTCAGTCCCATAAGCCGTGGGGTTGCTACCTTCGATGATCTGGACTACAGAGGGCTTCCTTACGACTCGTTTAGTAATTCTGTGGTAAAATATGCCGATAGTCTTACCTCGATGCCCATAAATCTAAGCGCGGATTCTGTGGGGGATAGTGTCTACCTAAGCTTCTTTTACCAACCCCAGGGAAATGGGTTTTACCCAACCGTTGGCGATTCGTTGATGCTGTTCTTTAAAAACAAGTTTGGAGATTTTATAAAGGTTTGGTCTGTACAGGGATCAGCTTTGACACCATTTCAGCAGGTAATGATACCGTTAACTGATTCATTAGATTTTCATGAGGGTTTTCAGTTCCGGTTTATCAATATTGCATCCCTGGCATGGGCCGATGCTGTTTGGAATCTGGACTATATTAAACTTGACCGTAATCGGACAATGGCTGACACGGTTATTGCAGATATTGCCTTTACCTCTGACCCTCCGTTTTTACTCAATGATTATACGTCAATGCCCTATTCTCAGTTTAAGGTAAATCCTACCGCTGAAATAGTTACAATGTTGACCGATAGTATCAGGAATGATTCTTCTGCCGGGCATAATGTCAATTATAATTACAGAATAAATGATGGAGGTTTTACATTGGGTGGTAGTGCCGGATTTAATACAACCTTCCTGGCCGGCCATCAAACAGCGGAGGTAACCGAGCCATTAATAGTGTTTGGCTATCCTAATCATCCTGCCAATACACCTGTAATATATGAAGCCAGATATTACCTGCAAAACTCAGCGTTTACCGGTCCAACTGAAAATGATACAGTTGTCAGGAAGCAGGTATTTGATAATTATCTGGCTTACGATGACGGTACTGCTGAGAAAAGTTATTACCTCCATCTGGCAACTTCGGCCCCTGGTAAAATTGCTATTGAGTATCACCTTAATAAGCCCGATACAATAAGGGGGATGTCTATTTATTTTGGCAGGCAGGTGCCTTTTGCTAATCGCAAGCCTTTTATAATTAATCTTTATGCTGCAATAGGAGGTATTAACGGCGCCCCTGCTGATAATCTTATCTACTCAACTGACCAGTTGTTACCCGCATACGCAGATGAAGTTAACCATTTCTGGACTTATATTTTCGATGTGCCGCAGGTACTACCTGCCGGAACATTTTATGTCGGTACTTCTCAGACAGCCAATGATGGTAGCGATAGCCTTTATTATGGCTTTGATGTAAACAGGGTAGGGAGTAATCATGCATTTTATAATGTTGAAGGTATATGGAAGCCTGTTCAAAAAAGCGGGGCTATTATGATGCGACCCATTATAGGAAAACAGGCATCCGGAAGTTATACAAACAACATCTTATCACCTTCATCATCATGGCAGGTAATGCCCAATCCGGCAACCGACATGATAAAATTTCAGTTTGCAGGCGATCAGTTATCGGACTATAATCTATCAGATTGCCAGGGACATATTGTAATGCAAGGGACTGTTGCATCA
This sequence comes from uncultured Bacteroidota bacterium, assembly GCA_903903635.1. Lineage (GTDB taxonomy): Bacteria > Bacteroidota > Bacteroidia > Chitinophagales > Chitinophagaceae > Nemorincola. Next base: position 26,271 of record CAIUZK010000087.1, on the reverse strand, counting down.
GGCCGGAGCGTTAATATTGCCCATCTTGCGCCAGGTGTTTACTTCGTAAACCTGTCAATAAATGGAATAGAAAGCCAGCCTCAGAAAATCGTCAAAATGTAAATTTTTTAGTAGTTGTTTAGGCATTGTTAAGAAATAAATAGTACAATTATGACTTGATTATTTTTCTTTTATTAACTGCCAAAGCTTTAGCGAAGGCATGTTTATTAACCCACATTGCAGCGTTTCAGGATAAAAGTATGTTATTATCAATGAGTTGCGATTTTCAAAATCACGCTGGGGGGACTACAAATTTTCTTTTACTAAATGGGATTTGTTTGTAATTCATAGCTTTATAAATTGCTTGTACGTTTTCTTCCGGTTCAGAACATTGGCGGATGCAAATTTGTTCATTGCGGTTATTTTGCATGGTTGTTGTTACCATTTTTTGTGTGTTCATGATTCGTACAATATCGTTCCACTCATTATTGATCCCCTTCTGTTTTAACTGTTAGCGGATCGTATTGACTACCCAGTATGCCAATAGCCCCAAATGCAGGTGCGCCATAGATGCTACATCGGTTTTGTGATAAATGGGGCGCAGGTCGAGACCTGTTTTTAATACACGGAAGGTATATTCTATCTCTCTTATTGTATTGTATATTTTCCATTGGGTCTGTTCCTCTTTTTCATTGAGGTTGGTACGAAGCAGGTACATACCATCTTTGCTTTCCACCTTCTTTTGAACCTATGTCATTTCGCTGACATTGCCATTAATATCGGTTTTGAGTTGTATGTCGTAATACCTGTGTGTGCTTGAGTATTTTGCTTTTAGCCGTCCTATACGTTCCGACACCAGGGGTAGTTTTTTTATCCCGCTTTTCTTACCCAGGCTATCTTTTATTTGTTGCAGCCCTTGTTCATAGCGATCTGTAAAACGGGTTTTCATACCTGTTTCCTTTAGTTCTTTGGCTTTGCTAAGTACATGTAGGTACGTATCGCTGCAACCTTCGTCCGATACCTTTTGAAGCGTAATGGGCTGATGCTTATTATCTGTTATTTCTATTGGCTTATGGGGGGGCATCCCTCAATATACACCTCAAAGATGCCAGCGTAATGAATGCCTGAAAGAAGTTGTCGGCAACGTAGGGTGGGGAGGGCCTCTCTTGCGTTTGAAAATCGGATGCCCCGGCAGTGCGTTTATAACGAAATAGTGATATGCACAATACCTCAATCATATCATCCTTAACCAGTTCCGGTTTTTTGCGGAGGTGAGGGCTCATTTGGATGGCATGGAAGTAATGCCGGGCATATTCGCCATTACTTCCTATACTGTTTCACGATCCCTTTCATTTCGTTCAGCTTCAGGAGCGCTTCTACAGGGGTAAGTGTATTGATATCGGTATCATCGAGCAACTGCTGTATGCGGCGCATATCATCGGTAACGCCGTCGAAGATGTTCAACTGGTAGTTGGGGGCGGGCTTTATATTTTTTACTTTCTGCAGCGTATCTCCTGTGGCGGCATGTTTCTCTTCCAGTTGGGTCAGTATCTCATTGGCCCGGTCTAGCAGTTTCACAGGCATGCCAGCCATGCGAGCTACCTGTATACCAAAGCTGTGTCGGCTGCCGCCAGTTGCCAGCTTGCGCAGGAAGATGACCTTGTTGCCGGTTTCTTTATGCGTAATGTGGTAATTGCGCACCCTGGGCAACTGGTGTTCCAGTTCGTTGAGCTCGTGGTAGTGGGTGGCAAATAAGGTCTTGGGTTTTGCCGGGCTGTTGTGCAGGTGCTCTACAATGCTCCATGCCAGCGATATGCCATCGTAGGTGCTGGTGCCGCGGCCTATCTCATCGAGCAGTACCAGGCTGCGTTCGCTGATGTTGTTGATGATACTGGCTGTTTCGTTCATCTCAACCATAAAGGTACTTTCGCCACCACTCAGGTTGTCGGATGCGCCTACGCGGGTAAATATCTTATCTGTCAGCCCGATGGTGGCTTCATCGGCCGGTACAAAGCTGCCCATGTGTGCCATAAGCGTAATAATGGCTGTCTGGCGCAGCAGTGCCGACTTACCACTCATATTGGGGCCGGTAAGTATAATGATCTGCTGTTCTTTCTTATCGAGGTTAATGTCGTTCGCAATGTAGCTTTCGCCCGGCGGCAATTGCTGTTCAATTACCGGGTGGCGGCCTTCTTTGATTTCGAGGATCGGATCGTTTACCAATGTGGGGCGGTGGTAATTGTAGCGATGTGCATTATTGGCAAAGCAAAGCAGGCAGTCCAGTTGGGCTGTAATATGGGCATTGTTCTGGATAGGGGAGATATAGGGCTCGATGCTTACCAGTAATTGCTGGTACAGCTCTATTTCAATGGTCAGTATCTTATCCTCAGCACCCAGTATCTTCTCTTCATATTCCTTCAGTTCGGGTGTTATATACCGCTCTGCATTGGTCAGGGTTTGTTTGCGGATCCAGTCGGGAGGTACTTTGTCTTTGTGTGCATGGGTTACTTCGAGGTAGTACCCAAACACATTGTTGTAAGATATTTTGAGCGATGAAATTCCGGTGCGCTGGCTTTCCTCCTGCTGTATTTTGAGCAGATAGTCTTTGCCGCTGCGGGATATGGTGCGCAGATGGTCCAGTTCTTCATTCAGGCCCTCACGCATCATTCCGCCCTTGTTGACCAGAGCAGGAGGTTCATCGACTATAGACTTAAGAATACGCTCGCGCAAATCATCCAGCGGTTGCAATGGCTCTACTATGCGGCGTAAGGCGGCATCCTCGGCTGAGGCGCATAGTTCTTTCATTTCGCCCATAAACTTAAGGCTGCGTGCCAACTGCAACACCTCGCGCGGATTGATCTTCTTGAGTGGTATTTTACCAATCAGCCTTTCCACATCGCCAATCTGTTTTACCAGATGAGTGAGTGAATGGTTGAGGTCTTGTGCCAGTATAAAATGGCTCACCAGGTCAAGCCGGGCTTCTATGCGGTTTATGTCGAACAACGGGAAGATCAGCCAACGTTTCATAAGCCTTGCGCCCATTGGCGTATGGGTATGGTCTATGGCCTGCAATAAATTTGTGCCCTGCTCATAGCTGCTGTGCACCAGCTCCAGATTGCGGATGGTAAAACGGTCCATCCACAGGAAGTCGGTGGCAACAATGCGCTGCAGGGTATTGATATGCTGCAGATTGGCGTGCTCGGTATCTTTAAGATAATGCAGCGCCACGCCACAAGCTATGGTAGCCGATTTCAGGTCTTCAATGCCAAAGCCTTTCAGCGACTGGGTCTGAAAATGCTGCAGCATCAGGTCATAGCAATACTGCTCACGAAACACCCATTCGTCAAGCTGAAATGTATACACCTTGGTGTCAAACTGTTCTTTAAAACGTTTGATCTGAGATTTGGAAAGTATGACCTCGGAAGGCTGAAAACTCTGCATCAGCTTATCCATATATTCCATATTTCCTTCGGCTGCATAAAACTCGCCGGTAGTAATATCTAGAAAGGCTATGCCGCAAATATGTTCACCCAGGTGCAGGGCAGCAAGGAAATTATTGGTCCTGTTCTCCAGCAGTTTATCGCTGGTAGCAACGCCTGGTGTTACCAGTTCAGTAACACCGCGCTTTACGATACCCTTGGTAAGTTTAGGATCCTCAAGCTGGTCGCAAATAGCCACCCTATAGCCGGCTTTAACAAGCTTATGCAGATAAGTATCCAGCGAATGATATGGGAACCCGGCAAGGTCTACAGATGAGGCTGAACCATTGGAACGCTTGGTAAGGGTAATACCTAAAACACGTGAAGCAACGTGGGCATCTTCGCCAAAGGTTTCGTAAAAATCGCCTACACGAAATAGCAGCACTGCATCAGGATATTTGTTCTTAATATCCTTATGTTGCTTCATGAGCGGGGTTTCCGCGATCTTTTCCTTTGCCACCCTACAAACCTAATGAAAAATAGCAAGCCCGAGGAAAGGATTACAGATTAGGCGTGTAGAGTGTGAATGGGGTGTGGATAAATACAGTTGTATTGTGGGCTTATGCGATAAATACATTGGTTATTTCCAGTGAAAGCAAATGGGTGTTTTGAATATATTCAATTAAATTTGTAATAAATCCTGGATGTATGAGTGATGCCAAATTGCAAGCACTAAAGGAAGAAGTTATCGAAAACCTTGATAATGCTGATGAAAAAAATACTCAGGATGGTTTATGCACTTGTTAAATCAAATGAGCGAAATGAACTCGATCATAATTCTGTTTCACCAGAACAGAATACATAACTGCATATTTAAAGCAGCAACTGGCTGAGATATGGACACCAGAAGGATGCCCCTTATCAGCTTTTTATGGAGTACTTAAAAATGATGTTTCATAGTTAAAGTGAGTTAAGGTGATTTTGTTTATTTAGGTAGGAAATTGAATATTTCGAAAATGGGGTTTGGATTTAATTTATTGTTCGCCTTAGTATTGGTTCCATTAACCGGAGTCCTTTTGATAATATGGCTAATTACAAGAAAGAAGGTTTTCGGAATCACACTTGGATTTATATGGCTTGGAATAGTTGGACTTATTTTTTTAGCAGCTTCTACTCGTTTGCTTAGTGGAAAAAAAGAGGTTAAAAGGGAAGACATTTATGGAACATACATTATCGATAGAACAAAATTTCCCGGTAAACAAGCAGATTGGCAGTACGACCATTTTAGATTTGAAATAACAAAGCAAAACAAATTTATATTCTATCAGACCGAGAAAGACAAGATCATAAAAACCAATGATGGAACAGTGAATTTTCTTGAATTTGATAATAGACCAAGGATTGTTTTACATGTTGATACTCCAAGGCATCACATTATCGAAGATTGGCCTACGCTTTACAGAAAAGGTGGGACTTTTTATTATGTTTTTAAATCTCCTAAATTTGGTAATGTATTTTTTACGAAAGGAAAATGGGAACCCATAAACAAATAACGATCTCGAATTCTTATTGAGTTGTATAAATCAGAAAAGTTGCGACAACCCGCACACCATCTACATTTTAGCTGAATAACTCAATAATATTTATAAAAGATAGCTGCCAGATTTATTTTATCGCATATTTATAAGATGTATTTACTATTTAGAAAATGGAAGTATTTTTATGACTATACTTTTTACATTTGATAAATGAACGAAGCCCTCTTTCAATTTATATGGCAATATAGCCTGTATAATCCATTTGGATTGCAAACCCCTGATGGTGAGTCTGTGACGGTGGTGCACAGTGGCAAACTGAACAGGGATGTCGGTCCTGATTTTCCGGAAGCAAAAGTAAAAATAGGTAATTCTTTATTAACAGGTAATGTATAACCCCATATTAAAGCAGCAACCGGCTGAGACTTGGACACCAGAACGATGCTGCCTACCAGCACCTGATATTTTATGGAGTACTTGAATATGATGTTTCATAGTTAAGGTATGTCTAATAAAACAGCCTTGCTTCAATTATATAATATCAAGACTTATGTTGTGATGACTTTAATCATAACTTAGTTTTCCAAAACAAACTATATTTATGAATATAAAACATATAAATATGAAAAATTTCATTTTATTCCCATTTATGTCTTTAATTATTATATCAACAATTTCTTGTTCAAGTCAGCAAAACAATGATTTAATTTCATCTAACCAGTATTTGATAGGAAAATGGGTTGGTAATGGTAAGTTTCTTGATAAGAATTTGCAACATTTTGGCTTAGTATCATTTGAAATTGAAATTAAAAAGGATAATACAATTACTGGTAAAATTGGTGATGCATTATTAATTGAAACAGCAATTAAAAAAGCGAAAAATTTTAATGGTTTTGAAGTATATGGAATACTCGATACCAAACTAAAAAAAGATAAAGAGTTAAACAGGAAACACCTAATTATACTTTTAAATCTACCAAAAGGACAAAATGAAATAATAAATAAAATTGATGCAGATTTTCATTTGAAAACCAATTTTACTTTTGATTTTGGTATGAAAGTTGGGAATGTTCAATTAGTACTTGTTAAATGATGGGGTTGAAAACTGATATTTTTTTACCCACTTTAACTATGAAACCTCTTATTATCTAAAAAAACAAAAATGAACGAAGCCATCTTTCAATTTATATGGCAATATAGCCTGTACAATCCGTTTGGATTGCAAACCCCTGATGGTGAGTCGGTGACGGTGGTGCACAGTGGCAAACTGAACAGGGATGCCGGTCCTGATTTTCTGGAAGCCAAAGTGAAAATTGGGAATACTTTGCTGGTAGGTAATGTAGAACTGCATATTAAGAGCAGCGACTGGCTGAGACATGGCCACCAGAACGATGCGGCCTACCAGCACCTGATATTGCATGTGGTACTAGAAAATGATGTGGAAGGGGCTGCAGGAAATACTCCGGTAGTAGTGCTTAAAAACCATATACCACAAGGCGTTATTGCCCGTTATTCGGGGCTCATGCAAACACCTGAGAAATTGCCCTGCGCCAATTTGCATTCGGGCATTCGCGATATTACCAAGGAGGGCTGGCTGAGCAGGCTCCTGGCCGAAAGATGGGAGATGAAGCTCAGCGACTGGAATGTGCTATTGGAGAACTCGGCAGAAGACTGGCGGAACCTGCTCTACTGGCGCATGGCAGCCAACTTTGGTTTCAAGACAAATGCCACTCCTTTTCTCATGCTGGCACAATCATTGCCATTGAACATACCCGCCAAACACAGGGAAAGCCTGATGCAGACAGAGGCATTGCTTTTCGGGCAGGCTGGTATGCTGGACGATGATTTCAGGGATGATTATCCACGGGAGTTGCAGCGGGAATATGACTACCTGAAAAAGAAATACAAGCTGAAACCAATTGCACGGCATCTTTGGAAATTCCTGAGAATGCGGCCTGCTAATTTCCCGACATTAAGGATAGCCCAATTTGCCGCATTGATCCATAAATCGGTGCACCTGTTTTCCCAGATTATTGAAACCCATTCGGTGAAGGAATTGGAGCCCTTGCTGGAAGTTACGGCAAGCAGTTATTGGGATACCCATTTTCAGTTTGATGCTGCGCAGGACAGGGCAACCCCAAAGTCGTTGGGTAAAACCTCGGTGGAGAATATCATCATCAATACCATAGCGCCTATTCAGTTTCTGTATGCAGCCAGGCAGGATACCTATAAGCTTCAGGAAAAGGCGCTGCAACTGCTTGAAGCAGTGCCTGCCGAGAAAAACAATATTACCAGGCTATGGGACGAAAACGGATGGCATGCCGCCAATGCAGCACAATCGCAGGCGTTACTGCAATTATACAACAACTACTGTAGTTCAAAACGTTGCCTGGAATGCACTATTGGTCTGAATATTATCAAATCCAGTTAGTTATTTCCCCTATTAAGGCCAGATAAAATTAATAGTACGCTTGCAATCCGGAGCCAATGATTGGTGAACCGGGCAGGTATTGGCAATGTGGATCAGCCTGTTTTTATCCTGATCAGAATATTGAACATTTTTCGGGAAGGTGATATTAACCACGATTTCTCCTATGCGGCGGGGATCGGGTACCATGATCTTTTCAATTTCACACTCAGTGCCAATAATATTTATGGATGGAGCAAGAATAGCCATAGTGGTTACAATGCAGGAAGCAAGGGCTGTAGCTACCAGGTCGGTAGGCGAGAAACGCTCGCCTTTACCATGGTTGTCTACCGGGGCATCTGTTTCTATTGAATTTCCTGAACGCAGGTGAGTGGCTGTTGTTCTCAGGTCACCGTTATAAACAACTTTTGAGGTCATTGTTATGTTTTTGCAAAAATACGATGGGAAATTTGTTAAACATAAAACAGGTTGAATAAGGAATGAAATATTATTAGTAAATTACAGTCTGTAATAGATATGAGGCATATACTTAAAGCAATATTTTCGTTTCAGGTGTTATTGTTAACATGCCCAAATGCGGATGCCCAGGTAAAGTCGCGTTCTACTGATACTGTTAGCCACCCCAATCCTTTAGTTATTGTCCAGCCGGTTAAGGGTCCGAAACCCATATCTCATGAGCTTAGTGTCGGTTTCAGATTGAATACTGATGGCTGGAGTATTTTTTCTGATATAGGTAAGGTAAAGGCCAAAGACCCAAGGCACAGCGATATGTTTCATAATGTGCGCTTCTGGCAAATTGAAGTAACTGAAAAGAAGGACCCAAAGGAATATAAGAGTACCAGTGATAACGGAGGGGGAACAAATACCTATATCTACGGAAAGATAAATAATCTTTATGCGCTGAAGCTGGGTTGGGGATACCGCAGGTTGTTGGTAGGCAAACCCGATCCGGGCAGTGTTTCTATTCATTGGGCTAATGCACTAGGGTTGTCGGTAGGCTTTTTAAAACCATACTATCTGAATACGGTTAGCGATCCAAATGCTATCAAATATTCAGATGGCAACAAAGTAGATTTCCTTAATCAGGCTTATATAGAGGGTAGCGCCGGATTTAGTAAGGGTTTAAGTGAAGTAAAGATTATTCCAGGAGGTCATTATAAATCTTCAGTGCATTTCGATTTTTCGGCAAACAAAAAGGATGTGATCGGAGTTGAAACAGGTTTTAACCTGGAATATTATTCCCAACAGGTTCAACTAATGGCTAATCGGCCGGCTACTGCTTTTTTTGCCGATCTTTTTATTGCCATCCAGTTTGGACGCAGGTGGTAAAATTAGCGTCAGGTATACTTGTTCTTCTTATTGATTTGCTCTTTTCCCTATCTTTGTTCCATGCAAGAGTTGCCGGTAATCAGTTCATCAGAAATTAATACGGAAAAGCGCTTAAAAAAGCCTGATTGGCTTAGGGTAAAGTTGCCAATGGGTGAAAATTACAGGCATGTGCGCGGGCTTGTAGATAAAAATAAATTGCATACTATTTGTGAGAGTGGCAATTGCCCGAATATGGGGGAATGCTGGGGTGAAGGCACAGCCACTTTTATGATACTGGGCAATGTTTGTACCCGCTCATGCGGTTTCTGTAATGTGGCCACCGGCAGGCCTGAGCCTGTTGATTGGGACGAGCCGCAGAGGGTGGCAGAAGCCATGTTTCTGATGAAAGTAAAACATGCAGTTATTACTTCTGTTGATCGTGACGAACTGGAAGATGGAGGGTCTGCCATTTGGGCCAATACTATTAAAGCAGTCAGGGCGCTCAATCCGGGAACTACTCTTGAAACACTAATTCCTGACTTTAAGGGTGAATGGGAAAACCTGCAACGCATTATAGATGTTGCTCCAGAAGTGGTATCTCATAACCTGGAAACAGTAGAAAGGCTGACCAGGCAAGTGCGCATACAGGCACGCTACCACAGAAGCCTTGAAGTGATAAGAAGACTGAAGGACGGTGGCATGCGCACTAAGAGCGGCTTAATGCTGGGGCTGGGTGAGGAAAAAGAAGAAGTACTTCAGTCATTGCGCGACCTGGCAGATAATGGCTGCGATGTAGTAACCATTGGCCAGTATCTGCAGCCAACCCAAAAACACCTTCCTGTGGTGCGGTTTGTGCATCCTGATGAATTTGCTTTTTACCGGGAAGAAGGATATAAAATGGGCCTTGACTATGTGGAAAGTGGTCCATTGGTACGTTCGTCCTATCATAGCGAGCGGCATGTTTTTGCGGGCGAGGGCAGGCAGAAATGGCTGGCTGAATCGCGGTCTTAGCAGCAATTTCCTTTTCGATTCTGATAAGTTTGTTAGTGCTCAAAACTAATTTCATTTGGAAAGTATTTTCGATGAACTGGATAAAACAGGCTTGCCCCTCAGCGTTTTGAGCAAGCCATATTTTTATGCGTCCTGAGCATAGTTCTTTCGTATACTTATATTTTTCCACAGACTCCTCTATTTTGTCCTGCAAATGGGTGTTGCGATTCTGGTTGCGCTTGAATTTTAAAAGTACCTGCTCAATTTCAGCTCAGGAAGTTCCGGGCGATGGATAAACCTTCAGAACATTTTATTTGTCGGATACCCGGTTCTGGCCGAGGGTAGCAACGCATACTGTTTTTCTCATTCCTACGCTGATCATGATCACCATTTTTTATAGGGCTTATAAATACAGTAGGTGGCCCAAAAGTATTTGAGTTAAGCCGCAGGTTCAGTCTGCTTCATATACAATTCTTGCAACAGAAGGTTAATTCTGGTACCATATTCCTATTATTTCAATGAAATAACACTATGCTGTCTTTAATTCCTTATCTTCGCGGGGATTTTTTTTAAATAATTACAGAGTGAGTAAATTGAATATAGTGCGTTTCGCACATAAAGATGAGGATGGCTTTTATGATACGCTGAAGAAAAATATAGATGAATTTTTCAAGGAAAATAAAATAGAAGTTCATGGTAATAGTGGTCTAAGGTGGAAAACTGTAGCCATGTTAGCTCTGTTTTTTGTTCCTAATATTCTGATTATTACCTGTGTAGGCGCTATGCATCCTGCATTGTTTTTTGGTTTATGGTTCATGATGGGTCTTGGTATGGTGGGCATAGGCTGTTCAGTGCATCATGATTCCAACCATGGGTCCTATTCAGGCAACAAGACTGTAAATACGATTGTTGGCGATCTGGTAAACCTCGTTGGTGGATATGATGTCACCTGGCGTATTCAGCATAATATTCTGCACCATACCTACACCAATATTGAAGGGCTGGATGAAGATATTGAAGTAGGTGGCCTGATGCGTTTTTCGCCTCATGCAAAGAAGCATACACTTCACAGGTTTCAGCATATTTATGCATGGTTTCTATATTGTTTGCTGACGTTGCAATGGGTTACCTATAAGGATTACAGATTACTGTTTTTGTATGAAAAGAAAGGGTTGCTTAAAAAAGAAAAAATAAGCCTGAGAGGCGCTCTTATTGAATTGAGTATTTACAAAGTGATTTACTATGGTTATGTATTGGTGCTTCCAATAATATTTTCTGGTATGCCCTGGCAATCAGTTATCCTTGGTTTCCTTATTCTACATGCAGTAGCAGGTCTTGGACTTTCCTGCATTTTTCAATTGGCTCATGTATTGGAATCATCAGAATTTCCGTTGCCTACCGAAGATAGAAAAATTGAAAATAACTGGGCTGTGCATCAGTTGTTAAATACTGCTGATTTTTCACCACGCAGCCGTATTATGTATTGGTTCATAGGTGGATTAAATTACCAGGTTGAGCACCATTTGTTTCCACATATTTCTCATGTGCATTATCCTCAGATTTCCAAGATAGTTAAGCGCACTGCAGAGCAATTCGGACTGCCATATCAAGTTATGCCTAATTTTCTGGTTGCTCTGGCAGAGCATGGAAGAATGCTGCGAAAAATGGGAAGGGGGTAGGGGTTCTCCTGAAATAATTCTATGTCAGAGCATAATTTGTCTTTTGACAATCAATAGGAGATATTCTTCGCGATGCGTACTTTTTATACATTTTTTAAATGTCAGTTTTTATCCCGAGCCGTATAATTGAGGTTTTTGGCATTAGAAAACTTCCGGTTTGCATCATGAAACTTCTGGTTTTGCTTCATAAAACTTCTGGTTTTACTTCTGGTTTTGGGTGAAAAACTTCTGGTTTGCTTCCGGAAGTTTCCGGAAAACGGAAGTTTTTAAAATTGCAACTTGTTGATTTTTAGTGTGTTATATTTTTTTGATCAGAATTCGCAGGATTAATGCTCCTTCACTGAAAAAGCTATGGCGCACGAAGAAGGATTTTCGGAATTATGTTTTGGCAATCCGAAAGCTAATTCTTGGCAAATAAATTGGAATTTAGATTTATACATAGTTAGGTGTGTCGATGTTTTGGGTTAAATTTACGCCAAAGGTAGAATTAATAATTGGAATTTCCTAATTATTTAGCATATTTATTTATTGGGTTGGAAACGCCAGTTTAAAACTGGCTAAATTGTTCAGACACAGCTGCTTTGCACGGGGCTATGCTACAGACCTGCGCCAGACTAAGGCGGAGTTAATAGGAAAAAATAAGTGCTTTACAAACGCACTGGCGGTACATTCCCTTTTCATTAGGGAACGAGAAAGCACTCGTGTCGCAAGTGCTAATAAATGGAATATTCTGGGTTTAAAGCAACACTGCATTGTTTTGCTAATCAATGGAATTCTATCCAAGAATTATAAATCATTGTTATCAGTTTATATATTTGCATTGTAGTTTAGATAATGGCAAGAAGAAGTAGTTTCCTTGGTGCTGTTGTTAGTACAGCCAGAGTAATAAACAGGATGAACAACGCTATGATTGCTGATCAGAAGCGGAGGGAGCGTTTTGCATTACAGCAACAAAAACTACGTGAAAGAACTCAAAAAACAATTGCTAAAGAACAGAAAGCAGCATATGTACAGTCTCGAATTAATGCTGTTGCAAAGGAAAATACAGAATTGGGCGATTTAATTAATCAACAAAAAAACGTTTTAATTAATCGAAACAAATATGCCGCTTTCGATATAGAAAAACTAAAAGAAAAATACGTCCAACCTGAATTCGTAACTCCATCTGAATTACGCGGATTGCCTGAAAAACCAATTTTGCAACAATACATGCCTAAACCATTACCGCTATTTTTCAGATTATTTGCTGGTAAACGAAAAGCACATGATGAAAACATTCGAAATGGTGAACAATTATATAAAAAAGCATTTACTGCTTATGAAATATTAATGATTGAGCGAGCGAAAAAAATAGAGGTGGAAAGGCAAAAATTTATTTTAAAATGTAATGATGAACGAAACATTGTCAATGATAAAAACAAACTAATTGATGAGGTAATAAAAGGATATAAGCGAGGTATTGAGGAAAGTGTATGCGCTTATTTGGAAGCGGGTCTCGAAAATTTAGTTTTACCAGAAGGATGTATGGACTTTTTTGAAGTGGAATTTAATTCACCTTCCAAGGAGCTAATTGTTGAATGTCTGTTGCCATCTGACGATATAATACCAACTGTCGAAGACTACGTATATAAGAAAACAAATGATGAAATTGGTGAAAAATTACGAAAGCAAAATGAAATAAAGGAATTGCATCAAAACTTAATTTTCAACATTACCCTACGAGTACTTTATGAAATATTCGCTATCGATGTATCAAGAGCGATTGATAATGTTTTATTTAATGGTTTTATCGAGATCAATGATCCTGGGACTGAAAAGAAAATAAAACAATATATTGTTGCACTCAGGACAAATAGAAATCAGTTTCTTAATATTAATTTAGACAGAGTTAACAACCGTGTCTGTCTTCGTGAACTTAGTGTAAATAAAATACAAGCAATACCCAACCTGGAACAAATCGCCGATAACACAATCATAGATATTACAGGTCAAGGAGAAAAAATAATTCACCCCAATGTATCGCTAAATATTACATCATGGGAAGGGTTAGAGGAAAAGAAACAGTCTATAATATCCGCTAAACAAGATATTACTAATACCACTTTTGAAAGTTCTTATGAAGAAAACTATAAGTTAGGAACAAAGTATAAAACGAAACTGGGGCTGAACCCACAGGAGATATCATGGCTGAATAAATTTTACATTCCTGATAATGTTTTTTTGTCTATTGAAGGTTGTTGTATAGCAACCATAAGGTTATATCTTACTGCGTTAAAAGAGTTAAATAAAATACTTAAGAAAAACAATACTACAATTATACAGGAAGTAGGCAAGCTGAAAGCCGCAATGATAAATGTTCCGCAAATATATTACCCTGAAGGAATAGAAGCAGATGTATTTTACACGATTTTTAAAAGGGTAGAAAATGTTGTACGGACTAACTACCTGCACAAAAGAAAACTTAGTGAAGACTTTCACAACAGAGGATTTGAAAATCAATTTGAATCGGCTTTAGGTAGATATGTATATGAAATTCTGGCGCAGCAAAAACAGTTTATATTATTGCCTGATAAAGAAACACTGATAGAGCTTAACGCCCAAAATACGCAGCGATGGAAAGAGGAGTTAGAACAAATAATTTTAAGCATAGCAAACGGCCATGAGGATGCGGTTAGTAAAATATATAGGTTAGGAGAGGAAAATATTAAAAACCTTGCGATAGAAAATATATTTTTTGAGGCAGCGAAGGAAATTGCGAAGCACGATAAATCGGAGGCATTGAAGCTATATCTACAATACATTTATTATAACTCTGTTTTGGCGAAAATAGAAGGTAAAGCTTTACCTAAAGCAGTTCAGAACACTTTGTTTATTACTAAAAATGATGCAGAAGAATTTCAAAAGATAGCGGCTGATTTAAAATTAAACAAAGACTTGGCTGGTGCAATAGATTTGGTTAGCAAAATGTATGTGAAAGGGAAAAAGAAGGTACTAATAGACTTGGATCATATCGATGAAGTAAAAGCACAACATTCAGAAACGGTTGACATTTTAGGGCAATTACTTGCAGATGAGGAAGATTCACCAAATGAAGCATCTCTGACAATAAATGTAACTCAAATAGAAGTACCAATAGCAACGGATACCACTCATAATTTATTGCCAATTTTAAGTGAAAACCAAATAGCATTACTTTTTATTTTCCAGGAAAAAGAACTAAAGATGTCGGGGCAAGAAATTGAGAGTTATGCAAAAAGCCGAAATATTTTTAGAAGACAATTAATTGATAGTATAAATGAAAACTGTTACGAAATCATTGATGATGTTTTAATTGAAGAGGATGGACATGATTATTCTATAGCAGCTGACTATTTTAATAAAATAAAAAATTTCGTGCGAATTGATGATGTAATCAGATCTAGTTCAACAACAAATCTTAAATATGAAATTCAGACCCTTTATTGTGAACCGAAATTAACTGAAGATACTCAAGAAAAATCTACTATTGATTTTATTGATACAACAAAGTTAACCTCAATTACTAACTCTAATTTATCTGAAATAAAGGGACAATTACCCTCACACAATAATAGAAAAAGTCACACAAGTTTTATGAATTTCCTGATCTACGATCACACTACTGAAAAATCAGTATTGCTATACCGTTTAGCTAGGACAGATTTCATAACTGAAAACAGAATTTCATTAGATGAGAAAGCTATAAGTTTATACTCTGCCCTAACAGATCATCGTAGATCTTTCAACCCAACCGAAAGTCGCAATGTAATATGTACTATACTAGAAAAATTATTTGAAGTAGTAATTGCAAAAACAGCGGAAGAAAATTGCATTTCATTATTAGACATCCGAGCGGATAAGTATCAAACCTTTATTCAAAACAACATTGTCAAGGTAGTTAATGAAATATCCAATGAATTAGTAAACAATTTTGGACTGGTTTTGCTAAAATATTTTGAAGGTTACATGGATGAAAATGGAATATTGATTAACAAATCACTTAAATGGCTTCAAGGAGAATACTCCTCTAATAGCCAAGCATGGACAGATCTAGGAGTCAGTGAAATAATTGATGAAATTAATCAGAATAAGATTCTCAAATGCTATTGCAAATTATTTGCAATCATTGATTATAGTGGTTTCATGATTAACTTTGAAGATAGAGTAAGTTTGTATCGAATACCATCAAGTTCGTATAAATTATCTACCGTATTTACAAGAGAAGCTAATTTCCAGAAACTAATGTCTTTTAAGAATGATAATTTTGACGATATAACATCAAATCTCTTTATTTTGTTTAATAATTCTCAAGTTGAGGCATTTCATAAAGTAATTCCTTTAACTGGAAGTCGGGATATAGAAAACGTAAAAGAGTTGGTTGAAAAATTACTTGTCTTAGAAAAAAATAGAGATGTTTTTAGCTAATATTTATATTCATAGCCGAAAGCTAAAGAAATAATTGTTTGGTAAAGAAAGAAAGCTTTTAAAAATATTGCACCATGGCAGAGCAAATCAAACCCAAAGAAGCAACATCAATTATCAATTCATTGTTAGGAGGCGTAGTGCCAAAAATAGGTGTACAGCATATAACCGTAGGACGCTCGGCAGAAATAAATGCCGTTTTAAAATCGCTTGAAGATGTCAAAAACGGGCATAGCTTAGTGAAGTTCTGGATAGGGGATTTTGGTTCGGGCAAATCGTTTATGCTGCACTTGCTTAATACGGTGGCCATGAAGCAGAAATTTGTTGTTGCCAATGCCGACTTTACGCCGGAAAACAGGCTATACTCAAATGACGGAAAGGCCGTTGCACTGTATGCGGCAATTATGGATAATATTGCTATTCAAACCAAACCAGAGGGTGGCGCATTACCCATTTTGCTTGAGAAGTGGATTGACCAGATGATTACAAAAACGGCAGAAGAAAACAATATTTCGATGATGGACATAAGGGCTGATAAATATTTCATGCTCATAGAAAAGAACATCATGAAGGCAATAAATGAACTTTCGGACGTAGGTGGATTTGATCTCGGATTTGTGGTGTTGAAGTATTATGCAGGGTATATTAATGACAATGAACAATTGCGTAAAAATGCGCTAAAGTGGCTAAAAGGCGAATACAAAACAAAAACCGAAGCACGGGCAGATCTTGGCGTAAGGGAAATAATAAATGATTTGAACTACTATAACATGCTTAAGAATTTCTGCAAGCTATTTGTGAGCATGGGCTACAGCGGATTTATGGTGAACTTGGACGAGGCAATAAACCTATACAAAATTTCGACAGGTCCAGCAAGAGAGAAAAACTATGAAAAGATACTAAGTATATATAATGACTGTTTCCAAGGGAAAATATCGAACCTTTTTATCAATTTTGCCGGAACGAAAGAATTTCTTGAAAACGAGCGTAAGGGTTTGTTCAGTTATGATGCTTTAAAATCAAGGTTGGCTTTAAATAAATTTGAGACACTGGAAGTTCGTGATTTCGCTCAGCCAGTGATCAAACTGAAACCATTGAACCATACCGAAATTTTTGTGTTGCTGCAAAAATTAATGATGATTTTCAACATCAATTACGGTGTTGAAATGACTGTTGATGATAATGATATTCAGCTTTTTATGGAAGAAATCCTCAACAAGCCAGGAGCGAGTGAATTTCTGACACCTCGTGAAATAATAAGAGAATTTCTGAACATACTCAGCATTATGCGTCAAAACCCTGCACTTGATAAAAGTGATATGCTGAAATCTATAGTTATTAAAGATGAGCGTCCAGTAGATTTACCTGAAATGGTAGAGGAATTATAAGAACGTACCCATATTATTAATCATTGGATAGCCCTTAAGGGGCAAATGATAATTTTTTCATGTTATACTACAAACAGATAGCCCCTTTGGGGCATGCTAGTACAACAATTATCAGGTAAAAAATTAAGCTTTAGCCCATGTCATATGAACTATTATCGGAGCCAGTACGCAGATATATAAGAGACAAACAATGGGATGCTTTGCGACCCATACAGGCTGCTGCAATTTCTAGGATACTTTCAACAGACGATAATTATATTCTTGCTTCAAGAACAGCATCCGGAAAAACGGAAGCAGCATTTTTACCAATTCTTACTAAGGTTGATTTCAGGGAACGGGGTATACAAGTACTATACGTTTCTCCACTTATCGCTTTGATAAACGACCAGTTTCAAAGGGTAGAAGGTTTATGTAAGCATATGGATGTTACTGTTACAAAATGGCATGGTGAAGCAAGCAAATCATTAAAAGATAAGTTGGTAAAATCACCCACTGGAATATTACTTATAACTCCTGAATCAATAGAAGCGATGTTTGTAAATCATCCTTACTATATCAAAGCGTTATTTCCTAATCTCAAATTCATTGTAATTGATGAAATACACTCATTTATTGGCAGCAGCAGGGGAATTCAATTAAAATCGTTGTTGTCAAGAATAAAAATACTGGTTTCGAATCAGGTTAGAACGATTGGGTTGTCGGCCACTATTGGAGACTATGATGAAGCTAAAAGATTTACCGGTGAGGAGGAAAGAACAAAGGTATTGGTTGATAAAACGCCAAAGGATTTGAACGCCAAGTTCAGGTATATGAAAAGTGAACTGGGTAATTACTCTGTTGATCTAATTGATGACTTGTATGAACAAACGAAAGACAAGAAAGTTTTGATTTTCCCCAATAGCAGAGGGAAAGCCGAGGAGGTTGCCGTGAAGCTAAAGAAAACCGCCGAGCGCAATAACGGGCATCATTTTTATTTCAGCCACCACTCATCGGTAGATAAAGAATTGAGAGAACATATTGAGTATTTTGCTAAGAACAATGAACGCCAGTATTTCTGTATAGCCTGCACTTCTACTCTTGAATTAGGTATTGATATTGGCTCAGTTGATATGGTTGTTCAAATAGACTCTACGTATTCGGTTGCATCTTTAATTCAAAGAGTGGGGCGAAGCGGCAGGAAGGAAAACATTAAAAGCAATCTATTACTTTATGCAACAGAACAATGGCAATTGTTACAATCAATAGCCTGCTGGCAACTCTATAAAGAAAATTTTATAGAGCCGATTTATTCTCAAAAAAAGCCGTTTGATATACTCTTTCACCAGATATTATCAATACTAAAAGCGACTTCGGGATGTAGCAGGCAATTATTTGTAAACGGAATTAAACAAAACGCTGCATTTACCAACATATCGGCTGCAGAAGCAGAAAATCTAATCCAATATATGATCAGTATGGATTACGTTGAAGATTTGAAAAGGGAACTGATAGTTGGGTATGAGGGTGAGAAACTTGTTAACTCTAAGGAGTTTTATTCTGTTTTTGAAACACTGCCAACTTTTAAAGTTATTCATAGCGGCAAGCCGATAGGGGATATACCTTTTTCGCCAATGGTGATGGAAGATGAAAATATTTTGCTGGCTGCAAGAATCTGGAAGATAATGGATGTGGATGTGGATGCTCAGAAAATATATGTTGTTCCCGCTCATGATGGCAACAAGCCCCTGTTTTTTGGTGAAGGAGGAAACGTACATTCAAGTATCAGGAAAAAAATGCTTGAAATCATATACAGCCCTTTTGAAAACAGCACTGAATATGAAGAAAGCGCCGCTGCAATTATTCATGAAATGCAATTATTTTTTCAGCCATTCCCAATAATAGATTTTAATAAAGACAGACCGTTAATCATCAAAGAAAATTCAATTGAGTTTTATACCTTTTCAGGAACTCAGATCAATAAAACAATCAGTTTTCTTTTGAATAATGTTGGGATAAGTAATAAGCTGTTTGATAAGGAGTGTTTTATCGAAATTACATCGCCTTTAAAAGGAGCGGATAGTATAATTGATGCTTTGCATAAGGCGATTGTAAACATTGAGCAATTTGTAGAGAAGGTGATCAAAGAAACACCTAAACAATTTCCTTTCAGTAAATGGGGGGAATTTTTGCCTGCTGATCTAAAAAAATCGTACATTCTTGAAACTTATTTTGATATTGCCGGGACGGAAGAGTTTTTAAATACTGTCAGGATTGCAGGAGGTGAATAATCCTCCTCATTCGAATAATTTGCCATCAGCGAATTGTTGCGACCCTACGGGGCGCGTGTGGCGGGGGACGTGTTGCTACAAAGCGGTTGCCCACTAACGGGGCATAGTAGTGTTTCCGGATGGTTGTGATTCGATCACCCCTATCTTGGCTTAACGCCACCCCGGCTTCGCCACCACTCCTTGAAAAGGTTGAGAGTCCGTTCTACATATATCCTGATAATTTTTATTGACTGTATGCTCAATAAAGATATGATGTACAAGCGTGCCATGGCCACTGAAGCCATATAGTACCACTTAAGCCGGGACAACAAAACCTTCCTTACTGCATAAAAAAAGCCCCGGAACAAATCAGTCCGGGGCAAAGTATTTTGGAATAGCAGAATTAGTGTGCAGGCGTTGCAGCAGGTGCTTCCACTTTTGCAGGTGGATTGCCCTGGCGAACATCACCACTATGCAAATGTGCAATGGTTGGCGCTATTACAAGTGCCACAATTGACATAAGCTTGATCAGGATATTCATTGATGGACCAGATGTATCTTTAAACGGATCGCCAACGGTATCACCGGTAACGGAAGCTTTATGTGGTTCAGATTTCTTAAAGTACATTTCGCCATTGATCTCAACACCCTTTTCAAATGATTTCTTGGCATTATCCCATGCACCACCGGCATTGTTCTGGAACATACCCATCAATACACCGCTTACGGTTGCACCGGCAAGGAAACCGCCTAATACTTCAGGGCCCAATATAAATCCAACCAACAGCGGAGATATAATAGTAATAGCGCCGGGAAGAACCATTTTCTTCAGCGATGCATTTGTGGAAATAGCAACGCATTTATCATACTCTGGTTTTCCGGTACCTTCCATAATTCCGGGAATAGTACGGAACTGGCGGCGAACTTCTTCTACCATCGCCATAGCTGCTTCACCTACTGCGCGTATAGCAAGCGATGAAAAGATAAACGGAATCATAGCGCCCACAAACAAGCCTGCAAGCACATCAGCATGATAGATGTTAATTGCGTTATGCAAATCAAAACCATTCTTTTCAACCACACCTACATAAGCTGCAAACAGAGCCAACGAAGTCAGCGCTGCAGATGCAATCGCAAAACCTTTACCTGTAGCAGCGGTAGTGTTACCAACGGCATCAAGGATATCCGTTTTCTCACGCACTTCTTTGGGCAGTTCACTCATCTCTGCAATACCACCTGCATTGTCGGCAATAGGGCCAAAGGCATCAATAGCAAGCTGCATAGCTGTGGTAGCCATCATACCCGCAGCGGCTATGGCCACACCATACAATCCTGCACATGCATGAGCGCCATAGATACCGGCAGCCAAAACTAAAATAGGCAAGAAGGTGCTTTCCATACCCACCGCGAGTCCGCCGATAATATTGGTAGCGCTACCTGTAGATGACTGGCGAATAATGCTGAGCACCGGGCGTTTGCCCATTGCAGTATAGTATTCGGTAATCATACTCATTAAAGTTCCAACACCAAGGCCAACCATAATAGCGCCTATAACACCGTTTTTAGTAAATGAAATCTCTCTTAGCGACATTGTGTCGGGAAGCAGATAATTAACCAGGAAAAAAGCTACAATGGCAGTAAGAACAATCGATCCCCAGTTGCCCATGTTCAATGCATTCTGCACGGCTTTGGTACTCAGCCCTGCGCTCTCAGATATCCTTACAAACAATGTTCCGATAATAGACAATAAAATACCTGTACCAGCAATGAGCATCGGCAATAATATCGGTGCAAAGCCGTTAAAGTTATCAAGAGAAACAGTTTCCTGTCCTAGTACCATTGTTGCTAAAACCGTTGCAACATAAGAGCCAAAAAGGTCGGCTCCCATACCTGCTACATCACCTACGTTATCGCCTACGTTATCGGCAATAGTTGCAGGGTTGCGGGGATCATCTTCCGGAATGCCTGCTTCAACTTTACCTACCAGGTCGGCGCCTACATCGGCAGCCTTGGTATAGATACCGCCGCCTACACGGGCAAAAAGTGCGATACTCTCAGCTCCAAGCGAAAATCCGGTCAGTACCTCAATGGCTAACTTTACATTGTCTGCAAGTGTATGGTCGGAACCATACATAACACCCGGCATCAGGTGAAATACACCGGGTGCAAAACGCATCAACAATACAATAAACAAACCTCCCAAACCAAGTACAGCAAGCCCTGCAACACCAAGCCCCATAACCGAGCCACCGCCAAATGAAACAGCAAGTGCCTTACTGAGGCTGGTTCTTGCCGCATGTGCGGTACGAACATTAGCCTTTGTTGCAATCCGCATACCAATAAATCCGGCCAATGCACTAAAAAATGCGCCTATAACAAATGCAACAGCGATTAGCCAGTTGGAACTGCTGTAACCCATAACAGCCAGCAGTATTGCAGCAATTACAACGAAATAAGCAAGTACTTTGTACTCTGCTTTCAGAAATGCCATTGCGCCTTCTGCAATGTACTGGGCAATTTCTTTCATCCGGTCATTGCCGGCTTCTTGCCTGGTTACCCAGGCGCTCTTAATAAAGGTGTACAATAATGCCAGAATACCAAAAGCCGGTACGAGGTAAAAAAGATTCATAACTGTTATGTATTGTTTAAATTGAAAGTGTGCAAAGATAGGCCTTTGATTGATAAAATCATACAACAAATTCATGGATTCCTATCTTTTATTCTCAACTTCGATTTAGTTAATAAACCTTTAATCCAGATTGACTATATTAGCATTTCATTTATGACATACCTCTTCTTTCGAAATACTGCGATAGTTCTGGCAATACTCCTTATTTTGATAATCGGAGGAATCAATTTTTATGTAATCAGGAGCACCTCCGGCCAGCTTTATTCTGATTTGAATGCAATACCTAAAAACAAAGTTGGCCTACTGCTTGGTACTGCAAAATTCCAGGACAAAGCCAGAAAACTGATCAATGCTTATTACCAGAACCGTATTGATGCAACTGTAGCGCTTTATATGGCCGGAAAGATCGACTACATTATTGTTAGTGGAGACAACAGCCCATATTATGATGAACCTAAATTGATGAAAGCCGACCTGATAGCCAGGGGTATCCCGGAAAAAAAGATAATCATGGATAATTCCGGCTTCCGTACACTGGATAGTATTTTACGCGCCAGAGATATTTATGGACAGGATCATCTGACTATAATTTCTCAAACTTTCCATAATCAGCGTGCCGTGTTTATTGCCAATTACAAGAATATTAAGGCTGTTGCCTTCAATGCAGCTGATGGAAATTCTTTTTGGGATGCAATACTCAGGGAGAAATTCGCCAGGGTAAAAATGGTGAAAGATCTGATCTTCAATACCCAGGCAAAGCATTATGGCGACAGGGTAGAGATACCCTGAAAATAACAGACTACTGTAAGATTGTTCAGAAACTTCTCATTTTCCATACCCCAAGCATGGCTTCCTTTACAATGCCGCTGCTCATTTTTGAAACGCCTTCTTTACGGTCTTTAAAGGTAATAGGCACTTCTGCTATTTTAAACCCAAGCCGCCATGCACGGTACTTCATTTCAATCTGAAATGCATAACCTATAAAATGAACTTCGTCGAGTGGTATAGTAGCCAGAACTTTACGATTGTAACATACAAAACCTGCGGTAGGATCGTTTACCGGCATCCATAGAATAAGTTTGGTATAAAGAGCGCCGCCTTTTGAAATGAAAATACGGTCCCATGGCCAGTTAACAACCTTTCCGCCGGTTGTATACCTGGAACCAACAACCACATCAGCTCCTTTGCTGCAGGCTTCATGCAATCGGATAAGATCTTCGGGATCATGCGAAAAATCTGCATCCATTTCAAAGATGTATTCGTAATCCCGTTGCAAAGCCCATTTGAAGCCTGCAATATAAGCTGTGCCTAAACCCAGTTTTCCACTGCGTTCCAGCAAAAACAAACGACCCGAAAATTCATTCTGTAATCCTTTAATGATCGCGGCAGTTCCATCGGGAGACCCATCGTCAACTACAAGCAGATGAAATCCGCCGGGCAAAGAAAATACCTTACGGGCAATCTTTTCGATGTTCTCCTTTTCGTTATAGGTCGGTATAATTACTAGTTTACTCAATCAGGCTCAAAAATTAGACGGCAAAATAATGATTATGCAATGATTTATGTGAAAATTGTGGGTAAAAAGTACGCAGTTGTTACCAAATAGCTGAAAAAATGTAGCAATTAGCGGTCATAACCAATAAAAAAATAGTTCATCAAGGCTTAAGTCCTGATTTTTTCAGTTTCATCCTGTTGAGTATTTCAGATATTTTTTGCTTGGTATGCAGTGAGAAATCGGCCTGCATCATCCAATCGTAATACTGAGGCTCACTGGTGAACACATCCTCCACTTTTCTTCCCTTATACTTTCCGAAATTAAATACCGGATGACCGTCCTTCATGATAATTCTGCGGGCATAGTCTACATACTCTTCAGTATGGGTAAACTGGTGCAGGCTGGGTACATCATGTCCCATCTGGGTATATCGTTCCAATTGTGCTTCCAGAACTTCTATTGTAGCATTTATGTCCGCATCGGCGCTGTGGGCATTTACCAGGTCTTTATTGCAATAGAAATTATATGCGGCACTTAAAGTACGGGCCTCCATTTTAAAAAATATCTGCTGCACATCTACCATATGCCTTTCTGTAAAATCGACATTGATACCAACCCTCAAAAACTCTTCGGCAATCAAGGGTAAGTCGAATTTGCTTGAATTATAACCACCAAGATCGCAGCCTTTCATCCAATCGTATAGGGTGTGAGCAATTTGCTTAAATGTCTGACAATCCTTTACATCCTCATCGCTGATGCCATGTATTAAAGTTACTTCAGGCGGGATAGGAATCCCGGGATTAATTCTCTTGGTATATCTTTCCCTTTTTCCATCAGGCATGATTTTTACCATAGCCAGTTCAACAATGCGGTCTTTGCTGTTGTCTGTACCTGTGGTTTCCAGATCGAAAAAAATTATAGGCCTTTTTAAAGTAAGTTGTGGCATCTGTCGTTTATGAAATTCAATGCGAACTTACAGCATTCCAGTCAATTCCATCGAATGTTCCGGAACTCATTAATAATAAAAACACAGGTTTGCCTTTTTGGGCTATCATAGAGGTTACTTCCTGTTGCAGCGATTGCTTATCATCCAGCACGTGAATATCGTTTCTGGCAAAGTATTTCTTTACTATTGAAGGATCCAGCGGCGGTAATCCTTTCAGGTTGAGTGCATGATGACTGAAGAATACAACAGCGTCATCAGCCGAATCCATGCTATGCGCATATTCTGATAAAAACTGTTCATTAAGGCTGCTGAATGTATGCAATTCAAAACAGGCTACCAGATGGTGGCCGGAATAGGCCTCTCTTACAGCATTTAGCGTAGCCTTCAATTTGCTGGGAGCATGCGCGAAATCTCTATATATTAACAGTCCTGGTTCTTCTTTTACTTTTTCCAATCTGCGGGCAGCGCCGGTAAAAGTGGCAATTGCCTCGTAACAATCAATTTCACTAACACCTAGTTCCATGCAAACATCAATTGCGGCCTGCATATTTAGCAGATTGTGCCTGCCGAATACTGATACCTTAACCGGCCCATTAGCTGTATCCATTACCGGAAACCCATTTTCGTAATGAAAAGGTGGAGTAGCATAGGGTTTTGTATTCAGATGCCCGGCAGAGGTTTGAATAGCCCTTATTACTTCACTGTCCTCGTTGTTGTAATAAACTCTGTTTCCGGCTTCAATCCCTTTCAGGTATTGTTCAAACTGACTGAAGTAATTTTCATAGGTTGGGAAAACATTGATATGGTCCCAGGCTATGCCACTGAGCACACTGATATGGGGGTGGTAAAAAAATATCTTGGGTCTTTTTTCTTCCACAGAGGCGGGGTATTCATCGCCTTCAAGAATAATTACAGGTACATCCGAAAGTTTTACCGATTGAGCAAAACCCTCCACACGGGCCCCTACCAGGTAATCGAAGTCCATACCCCTATGCTTCAGTATGTGCATGATCATCGAGGTAATCGTTGTTTTTCCATGACTGCCGGCAACAACAACTCTCTTTTTATCCTTACTTACTTCATATACATACTGAGGGAAGGAATAGATTGGTATTCCGGCTTGTTTAGCAGCGATTAATTCCGGATTATCGGCACGGGCATGCATGCCCAAAACTATCGCATCAAGACTGCTGTTTATTTTGGCAGGATGCCAGCCAAATTCCACAGGTAACAGGCCTGCTTTTTCAAGGTTGCTTTTAGCAGGATCTGTTATTTCATCATCACTCCCTGTAACATTATAACCCTGCCTTTGAAGCGCTATAGCCAGTTGATGCATAATTGCACCCCCTATGGCAATAAAATGAATGTTTCTCATAAATTTTCCCTATCTTCGTACAAAGTTAAACGAGCTTTTTACTATTCATAATTTTAACGTATGCAGCTATTTTCAAAATACAGGCGTCTTGCCTCAATTATAGCCATTTTAGCCATAACGCTGATAACTTCATGTGGTGGTTCCAAAAAATATGGTTGCCCTAATCACCTTTCTGTACCTACTGTACACCTTTTATTTTAAAAGTTTACTTCTTCAAAAATATTTTCCGAAAATATGACCTCACTACAGGATTTGGATTTCCTGTAGTGAAGTACTATTTTAACGTCAGTTCGGAGTATTAATAATTGATTATCAAAATATTAGATCCAGATATTCGGTTGAGCTTCAGGACATGCGATACCTCCGGCATCGGTGTAGGGTCTTTGGTTGTTTCTATAAACATGTAATCCCTTC